>CAJOPM010000091.1 GCA_905236225.1 uncultured Eubacterium sp. | reverse complement strand
TTCCTCGGCATCCCTGATCTGATAATAGTCGTCCATATTGACGGAGACTTTTATCGTATCATCGGGTTTTCGTCTGCCCAAGAGACACACAGTCTCGACATTTGCCGTAAAAGGAAACATATCCACGCATTTTACCCTCTTAACCTCATAACCTGCCGTTTTGAATACCTCATAATCTCTGGCAAGTGAAGTTGGTTTGCATGAAATATATAAGATATTCTCAACATTATAGTCAATTAGCTTTTTTATTGCTTTAGGATGTATGCCGTCTCTAGGTGGGTCTAACACTAAAAAGTCCGGTTTTTCTTCTATCTCGTCCAGCACTTTAAGTACATCGCCTTGTATAAATTCAACATTATCCAAATTATTATAGGCCGCATTTTCTATTGCTGCCTCTACTGCCTCAGGTACGATTTCAACTCCTATTACCTTTTTTGCCGAAGGCGATAATATTTGTGCAATAGTGCCTGTGCCCGAATACAAATCAAAAATCAGTTTATTATCGGATAATGAGCCAATAAACTCTCTTGCGGTTTCATACAAAAGTTCTGCCCCCAATGTGTTTGTCTGGAAAAACGAAAATGGCGTTATCTTAAATTGCAAGGAACATACTTCATCATATATATAATCTGTTCCGTATATAATTCTGCTGCCCTGATTGATAACCGCATCTGCCACACTATCATTTTTTATATGGATAATACCGCCAATCTGCCCTTCTAGATTAAGTGATAGTAATTTGTCTTTATACTCGTTTAAAAGCTGGCTTTCACTTATATTAAGCTCATCTGTCTGCGTTGTCGTTACTAAAGCGACCAAAATCCCGCCACTGTGTTGTGATTGTCTGATCATCAAATGTCGAAGATATCCTTTGTGTGTTTTCTTGTGAAAATATGAGATTTTATGTCCCCTCATACACTCAAGTGTCTCTGTTACAATCCTGATAGAATCCTGCGTTGCAATCTTGCATTCACTAACATCTGCAATATCGTAAAAACTTCCTCTTTGATGTAGACCAAGCATAAGCTCTCCATCCTTAACTTCATCGCCGAACGAAAATTCCATCTTGTTTCTGTATCCGCATTTTAAAGGGCTTGATACTATCCCTTCGAATACACTTTTATCTATATTGCTCAAAAGACGCTGCACTTGATTGTATTTAAGCTCCATCTGTGCTTCGTATGAAAGGCTTTGATACATACACCCTCCGCACTTAGGATAATGCCTGCATCCATTTTCGGGCAGTTCTATATCAGACTTTTCTAAAACCTCTAATAGCGTTCCTTCTATCTTCGTATTCTTCTTTTTTTTGATTCTAAATCTAATTCTCTGTCCGGCAAGAGCTCCTTTGACGCTGACAATTTTGTCATTGATTTCAACAATACCCTTTGCTCCAAAGTCGGTGCGCAGCACCACGCCCTCATATATTTCGCCTCTTTTCATCTTATCCTCCGATAATACTTTTATGCATAAATATAGGGGCTCTGATTAAGAGCCCCTGCTTAATACTGACTAATCTTCTTCATCAAAGAAATCATCATCAAAATCGTCATCATACTCATCATCATATTCATCAATATAATCAGGTGTAAAATAACGATATAGGAAAAACAGGCAAACAGCTGCAGATGCAAATATCGCTAGTATAATAAGAAGCGTATTCATCTTCTTTTGATCATGTTTTTCGATGACTCTTCCTAATCTGTCGAGTTCTAACATTTCTTTAATTCTATCACCCATACTAATCTCCTTTACTTCAGACGTTTCTATAAATCACTTAATTAATTATAGCACATATCCTGCCTGTTTCAAGTCTCTCTCCCCCGCCTACGCTTTGCTTAGAGGCGGGAGTCATCTCGTCTGAGATATATACAAAAATTATGTATTTAACTACAATTTAGGATGTGTGTAAATTCAGACCTTTTTAAGTTTTGCAAATACTGCGAACATTTTCTTTGTGCCATAACTGTCAAAATCAACAGTGACCTCATAATCTCTTCCGCCGCTTACAATATTAGTAACAAGTCCTTCCCCGAATTTCTGGTGCCTGACTCTATCACCTACAACATACTCAAGGTTTCCACTTGCAGCTGCATTTGCCCCAAAATTTCTGTCTTTTTGTGACTTCTGCGCATTTACTGTATTAAAATATGATTGCTGCTTAAAGGTCTTAGTTGCCTTTGCTGAAGCCTGCACATAGGACCTGGTCTGCGATTTCGGCACGTCTCCTTTTAAAAGCTTTTTGTCTATCTCTTTGACGAAACGAGACACCCTGTTATAATTCATTTCGCCCCTAAGCATTCTGACTCTTGCTGCAGAAATCGAAAGTCTCTTCATAGCCCTGGTAATGCCGACATACATCAGACGTCTTTCTTCTTCTATCTCAGAAGAATCATCAGATGTTATACACATAAATGAGGGGAATAGTCCGTCTTCAAGTCCTACCATATAAACATTTTCAAACTCAAGTCCCTTGGCGCTGTGAAGAGTCATAAGCACTACGTGATCTTCGTCTTCATCTAAATCATCTATATCCGCAACAAGCGATACCTGCTCTAAAAATCCACTAAGCGTAGGTTCATCGCTTTCCTCTTCGTACGTCGCTACAGTACTGATAAGCTCGTCAACATTTTCTATTCTTGCAAGTGCTTCATCGCTGCCGTCTGCTTCTAATTCTCTTACATATCCTGTAATTTCGATAATTTCTTCTATAATCTCTTTAACAGACATATACTGCATCTTAACTCGCATCGCCTGTATAAATAGTACAAATGATTCAATCTTAGATGCAGTTCTGCCAAGCGAGGGAATTTCATTAAATCTGCTGAGCGCTTCATAAAGACCATAACCGTTATCATCTGCAAAACGCTGAACCTTTGCAATGGATGTAGCTCCGATACCTCTTCTTGGCACGTTGATAATTCTAAGGATTGCAAGATCATCTAATGCATTGTCAATTGTCTTTAGGTAGCACAATAAATCCTTAACTTCCTTGCGCGCATAAAAATTCACTCCACCTATGAGTTTATATGGAATGCCTTCTTTCATAAAACGCTCTTCAAACAATCTTGACTGTGCATTCGTCCTATAGAGTACTGCACATTGCCCATATGTAGCATTGCCCTCTTTGACATTTAACAAAATATCCTTTGCAATATTATATGCTTCCTCTTCACCCGTTTCATATTGATTAAAGTTTATCTTATCGCCCTTTTCATTTTCAGTCCAAAGCGTCTTGGATTTGCGGCCATAATTATTTTTGATAACACTGTTCGCCGCATCTAGAATATTCTGCGTAGAGCGATAATTCTGCTCTAATCTGACAACGTGCGCATCCGGATAATGCTTTTCAAAGCTAAGTATGTTCTCAATATTTGCGCCTCTGAACTTGTAGATTGACTGATCATCATCACCTACCACGCAAAGATTATTGCTGCCACCGGCAAGCAGCCTTACAAGTTCAAACTGTGCGCCGTTGGTGTCCTGATACTCATCAACTAAAACATATTGAAAGCGGTTTTGATAATAATCCCTGACCTCTTTATCTGTTTTAAGAAGCATGACGCATTTAACAATCAAATCATCAAAATCCAAGGCATTGTTACTCTTAAGCGCCGATTCGTATTCTCTATATACAGCAGCCTTTTTTTCTCCTACGAAATCGCCCATATTATCCCTGGCAAATTCTTCGAAAGCTATAAGCATATTCTTCGCAGATGATATCGCAGATAAAAAAATTCTTTCTTTAGTTATCTTGGTATCTATATTTAATTTCTTGCAAATAGACTTGATTAATGTCTTTTGATCATCAGCATCATAAATGGTAAAGTTGTTCTGATATCCGATTCTGTCTATAAATCGTCTGAGAATTCTCGCACATGTCGAGTGAAATGTCGACACCCAAATCTGCTGCGCATCTAACCCAACTGCATCATCTACTCTTTGACGCATCTCATCTGCTGCTTTATTGGTAAATGTTATTGCCAGTATATTATACGGCGATACCCCATGCTCTATAAGATAAGATATTCTTGTAGTGAGCACCTTGGTCTTTCCCGAGCCCGCACCTGCAAGTATCAAAAGCGGCCCTTGCGTATGCTTGACGGCCTCAAGTTGCCTATCATTTAATTCTTCGTACATCTATTTAACACTCTCTTGCTCTTTTAATCTGTCGAGTACCATATTATAGCCATCACTTCCATAATTAAGGCATCTTCCCACGCGGCTTATAGTCGCTGTAGATGCCCCTGATTTTTCCGATATTTCTATATATGTCTTTTTTTCTTTAAGCATTTTTGCAACTTCAAATCTTTGTGCAAGTGAAATAATTTCATTAATGGTACAAACATCCTCAAAAAAACTATAGCACTCATCAAGATTCTTAAGCGTAAGTATTCCCTTAAAAAGTTGATCTGTGCTCTCATTTCGTATTTCTTTACTCATACTCTCCGCCTTTTTTGCCTACGTAATCAGTTTCGATAATTTGGTTTTAGTTTAACATTCTAAAGTATTGCTTGCAAGAAAAACCATATTCACTTTCCATAAAGGCACTTCAAGTCTCGCTCGCTATATTAAGCGGCTCTATAAACTGCTCTTCATGTTTTGACTTGCGTATAAATTTTATCAATACAACCACCAAAATAATATCAACCACAGTTAATATAAATGGCAGAAAAACCAAAATATCATTAATCATGAGCACGTCTTCCTGCAGTGAAAAATCATATGCTCCGTGTATAATCAATGCGACTACAAATCCTGCCGCCTGCATGGCGGGCTTGTTTAATTTCATACTTTTCCCCAAAAAATATCCTACTATAAAGCCATAGCCCACATGAGGAAAACTGATAGCTCGAATCAAAACTACCGGGATGCTTTCTCCAATGCCAAGGGTAACTGTTTCTATCAAACTAAATCCTATGGCAACTATAGTCGTAAATACTGTCACATCAACCCACGAATATGCATAATCATTTTTCTTTATAAATTTTTTGGTGCTAAAAAATTTTACAAGTTCTTCCACAAACGCAAGCACAACTACCGTATATAAAAAACTATATAAAATTGCATTGTCATTCTTTGCAACAGCCGCTTTTATTACTATATTAAATATGCAAGATAAAACTGCTATGGGAATTACACTTATTACTCCTCTAAGCAATGCTTTGTTGCATAATTTTTTGTAGAGAGGCTCATCCTTTTTTTGTCTTCTTAAATACAAAAAAAGTAAAATACACGGCATTAAACTTAACGCACACGCTAAAATATACACAACTACAATCCCTTAAACATCCTTACCTATCAGCCACCTTAGCGCCTCTTCATTTCGCGATGCCAAAACCCATGAACAATGCGGATTAATCTTATATTTTTCCTTGAGTTCTCCGGCTTTATACTGCGTATATCGAATATCATCCTGCATCTTATCATGCAATGCGTCATAAACAGCAGCCGAGCCGTAATATCGATACTCTCCTAATCCGCGTCTAGCTTCGCAGGGCACAATATTATCATCTTCTGCATGGAAAAGCCACATAGGTGTATAAACTAAATTATCAATATCGTCACTTGTCACCGCGCCACAAATAATCATAGCCCTATAGAAAAAATGCGGTCTTTGCATAAGCATTTTAAATACGCCCATTCCCCCGGCACTATAACCGTAAATACAAATTCTGTTTATGTCTATACATTCATATTCTTCAATCAATCTTTCTATTATTATAAACAGTTTTTCTCTTACAGATTCATGTGACCAATGAGTCCCCTCATGATACTGCGGTGCGAAAATAATACTGCTTTGCAATGCCTGCCACCTGTCTCTTGCATAGATTGCACCTATATCATGAGCTCTTATATGAATTTCATTATCGTATCCTGTTACATCTGCACCATGTAAGAATACAATAAGCGGTATCTTTTTATGCGAATTAATCACATGCGGCACAAATAACCTGTATGGTATTTTAATGAAATCCTCATCAAATACCCTATG
>CAJOPM010000090.1 GCA_905236225.1 uncultured Eubacterium sp. | reverse complement strand
TTCTGTATCTTCTGTTAAAAAATCTTCCTTGTCGTCTCGGCTCATATAATCAACTCCGTTAAAGCTTTTTTTAGGTTAAACTTGATTATACCGTTTTTTCTAATTACAGTAAAGCACACATCCAAACAAACTCTACTTATCAAGCATACTTCTTACTATTTCATTTACCTTGGCAGGATTTGCACGACCTTTCATTATCTTCATCGTCTGTCCGACCAAAAATCCCATAGCTTTTTTCTTTCCGCTCCTATAGTCTTCTACTGATTTGGGGTTATCTTCTATCACCTGCATAATCACCCTGCTCATTTCATCTTCATCTTCTACTGTTGCAAGATCGTTTTCTTCAACATATTTTACCGGATCTATATCATCTGCAAATATTTTTTCAAAGACCTGCTTTGCTACTGTACTGTTAATCTTACCTTCCTCGTTTAATTTGATAAGCGAAGCAAGATTTTGGGGTGAAAACGGGATATCATCAGCCTCTAATTCATTTTCTTTTTGAAGCCTCATAGTCTCAGTCATAAGCCAGTTAGAAACCTTCTTGGGACTATCAAACAATCTGCAGGTTTCTTCAAAAAAGTCTGCCATATTCTTGGACTGCGTTATAATATCCGCATCATATTCGGGCAATTTGTACTCTTCTATATATCGGTGCATTCTCTCTTCTTTTAGCGGCGGCTGCTGCTTTCTTATTTCATCAATCCAGCTATCTGATATAACTAAGCTGCTAAGATCGGGATCGGGAAAATATCTGTAATCCTTTGCATCCTCTTTTGACCTCATAGCATATGAGGATTCTTTATTCTCATCCCACCTTCTGGTCTCCTGCTCTACGCTCTTTCCTTCTTCAAGCAGCTCTATTTGCCTTGCTCTTTCTCCTAAAATGGCGTGTGTTATCGCCTTAAAGGAGCTTATGTTCTTCATCTCGGTTCTTGTCCCGTACTGCGAAGAGCCCACAGGTCTTACCGAAAGGTTTACATCAGCTCTCATTGAACCTTCCTGTAATTTACAGTCAGATGCACCAAGATACTGGATGGTCAATCTGAGTTTTTCAAGGTACGCTATAACCTCCTGCGCACTTCTCATATCCGGCTCTGATACAATCTCTATAAGCGGAACTCCCGATCTGTTGTAATCTACCAGCGATATATCATCCCATTCATCATGTATCAATTTACCGGCATCTTCTTCCATATGTATCTCATGGATACCTATGGATTTTGTTCCTTGCTCTGTCTCTATATCTATGTGTCCGTTTCTGCAAATCGGAAGATAAAGCTGTGATATCTGATAGTTCTGCGGATTGTCAGGATAGAAGTAGTTTTTCCTGTCAAATTTGCATTTTCTTGTTATGTCACAGTTGGTAGCAAGACCGACCGCAATTGCATACTCAACTACTTTTTTATTAAGAACAGGAAGGGCTCCCGGCATACCCGTGCACACAGGGCATGTGTGCTCGTTGGGCAAGGCGCCGAATTGTGTGGAGCAACCGCAGAATATCTTAGTCTTGGTCGCAAGCTCTACGTGAACCTCTAATCCTATAACTGTTTCGTATTCTCTCATGATGCACCTCCCTTACTTCTCATCGGACAAATATAATCGCTTTTTTTGCTTTGCTCATATGCATAAGCAGCCCTAATCATATCTTTTTCGTTAAATCTGTTGGCAATAATCTGCATTCCGATTGGCATATCAGATGAATCTACTCCTACAGGTATGCTGATTGCCGCAAGAGAAGCAAGGTTTGCCGAAACGGTATATATATCGCTTAGATACATCTTAAGCGGATCATCCAACATGCTGCCTATTTTCGGTGCAGTAGTCGGTGCTACAGGCGATAATATTACATCATACTTTTCAAATGCCTGATCAAAGCTTTGCTTAATAAGTGCCTTAACCTTTAATGCTTTAAGATAATACGCATCATAATATCCTGAGCTAAGCACAAAAGATCCCAGCATAATCCTTCTTTTAACTTCAGCTCCAAAACCTTGCGATCTGCTCTGCTTGTACATATCATGAAGGCCTTCATAAGAAGAGGCTCTAAAGCCGTATTTAACTCCATCAAATCTTTCCAAGTTAGAACTTGCCTCGGCATCGGCTATTAAATAATAAGTAGGCACTGCGCAATCAACGTATGAAAGCGAAAATTTTTCAACCTCTGCTCCAAGTGATGCTAAATGCGACGCCGCCGCATTTATGGCATCAGCTATTTCGCTATCCAATCCCGTATCAAAATATTGCTCAGGTATACCCACTTTAAGCCCCTTAATATCTTCTGTAAGATACGACATAAAATCATAATCTTTTCTCTTAACCGAAGTAGAATCTTTGCTGTCATATCCTGCTATCAGTTGCAGTACGCCTACCGCATCCGTGACACATCCTGCTATCGGACCTATCTGGTCAAGCGAGGATGCATATGCTACAAGTCCGTATCTTGATACGGTTCCATAGGTCGGTTTGATTCCTACCACTCCGCAAAATCCTGACGGCTGTCTGATAGAGCCGCCTGTATCGGAACCAAGAGCAAACATAACCTCTCCTGATGCTACAGCCGAGCATGAGCCACCGGATGAACCTCCGGGCACTTTGCTTATATCCCAGGGATTTTTAACAGCTCCAAAGTATGAGCTTTCCGATGTTGACCCCATGGCAAACTCATCCATATTGGTCTTCCCGACAACAAGTGCTCCGGCTTTTTCAAGCTTAATCACTGCATCAGCCGAAAACGCGGGGGTATAGTTTTCAAGCATTTTTGATGCACATGTCGTTCTTATCCCTTTTGTGCTGATGTTATCCTTGATAGCACAAGGCACACCTGCAAAAGGTGATAATTCCTCTCCTGCGTCAATCTTAGATTGCAACTCATCTGCCCTTTTAAATAATTCATCCTCATCAAGGACGGTGATAAAAGAGTTGAGCTTATCTTCATTTGCTCTAATCCTCTCTAAATAGGGAGTAAGACTTTCTCTTACAGATATTTTCTTACTCTTAATAGCCCTTGAAAGTTCAATAGCTGAATCAAATTCCATATATTTTCTCCTTAATTTTTGCATAAAAAGCCCCCTTAAAGCTGCGCACCATTGCGTATCTTTAAGGAGACCAATCTTAAAATGTATGGTAAACTTATCTAACCTGCAATTGTCTTTGGAACCTCTAAGCTTCCGTCTTTAACCTTGGGCGCTCCTCCTAAGATAGCCTGCCTTCCGTCTTCTCCGGTAACCTCATCTTCTCTTAAAACATTGCCATCTTCATATACATGAGTCATAGGTTCAACGCCATCAGTATCGACAGCCTTAAGAGCATCGACGTAATCGAGCATCTTCTCCATATCTTTGGCTGCGACCTTCTTTTCTTCTTCACTAAGTGAAAGCTTCGCTAAAATTCCTACGTAATCAATCACTTCTTCTGTAATATTATGCATCTTTAGAATTCCTCTTTCTAATCAATTGTAACCCATACAAATCCGCCCTGTGACTGAGGCACTTCTAATACCAGAACGACATTTCCGCTCTCATTTAAAAATGACTGTCCAAAAAATGTATGTCCTCCTGCTTTAAAAAGCGTTGTCCTGTTGTAATCAAATCCCTCAAGATCGAATTTCATCTGACTTTCTGAGGGAAGGCTCATACTATCTGTCTGGTAATAAAGCACATCTGCTATTGTCATATTTTCATCGGAAACACTATAGCCCTGGCTTTCTATCAGAGCATTTGTGATATCCGAGATATTGGCAATCCCCTTTAGATGTTTCTTCTTGCCGTTTTTCATATTGATATTGAATGTGTCACAATAACGATATCTTCTCTTTGTACCTTTTAGTTTCTCTGAATACTTAACCACAATGGAAAGAACATTGGCATCAATATGTTTAATCTTCCAAACCGTCTTAACTCTCCCTTTTCCGGCTCTTTTTGATTCCTTTATTGCAAAATTTTTGAATTTTTCATTCCATTTGTTCTGGGATACCTCATCTTCCCATCCGCTTATAACAGGATATCGGATATCTACCTTATCGTTTTTCTCATAGGTCAAAATCTTAACCGTATAAGTGGCCTCATCGCTCTCTTGTAAAGATATATCTTCATCTGTATCTTCTACCGTCTCATTATCATTTTCTTCGGCTACTTCACTCTGAGAGCTATAATTAGAAGAGTAGGGCGCCTCGGTAGTAGTATCAGCAACCTGCATATCACTGATTGATACGCCCGATGAGTCTACTTCAGTCTCGGTATCGGCAATAGGCGATTCATAAGTATCAGCTGCGGTAGTCGTATCTTCCTCTTCTCCCCGCCTGGTGCATGCAGTCATGGTAAATGCCGCTATGGCCGCTAATAAAACGATAAGAACTTTCCTGCTCATAGTTTATCCTCCCTAGATCAAGCTAAATCAGGGAACAAGTCTTGACATATCTCTGGGGAAAAGGGTAGTCGCTCTGACATTATCTTCGCCTAAGAGCTGCATCGTAAGTCTCTCAAGACCTGCTCCTAATCCACCGTGCGGAGGCATACCGTATTTGAATGTCTCAAGATATTTCTCGAGCCCATCGGTCTGCATACCTCGGCGTCTTATCTTATCTCTTAGCATATCGTAGTCATGAATACGCTGTCCGCCGGTGGTTACTTCCATACCATTATATAACAAATCAAAGCTTAATGTATAGGTTTCATCATCAGGATCGTCCATTGCGTAAAACGGTCTTTTCTTAGACGGATAATGCGTAACAAATACAAAATCCGAGTTATATTTTTCTTTAAAATATTTGCCTATCAGACTCTCTTCCTCAGGCTCTAAGTCATAGGGGCTCTTAATCTGTCTGTTATATTCTTTTGATACAAGACTCTTTACTTCATCAAATCTGATGCAGGGAATCTTATCTATAACGGGGAGCTCTACATTTAGTATCTTAATTTCTTTCGAGTAGTCTTTTTTCAGAAGCTCTACCATGTATTTTAAAAAGCCGGTTTCCATCTCCATAAGTTCGGAAAAATCTTCAATAAATCCCATCTCAAAGTCCAGTGATGTATACTCATTAAGATGTCTTTTGGTATTATGTTTTTCCGCTCTGAAAACAGGCCCTACTTCGTATACTCTGTCGAATACTCCAACCATTATCTGTTTGTAAAATTGGGGGCTTTGTGCAAGCACTGCCGGCCTGTGAAAATAATCAAGCTTAAAAATATTAGCTCCGCCTTCGGCTCCTTTTGCTCCAATCTTTGGAGTATGAATCCCTGTAAAACCTTGAGATTCCAAATACTGCCTAAAGGCTCTTTCTATACCCTCTTGAATTTTAAATTTGGCTCTTTCTCTTATGTTTCTAAGTGAAACGGTGCGATAATCAAGCTTGGCTTCAAGAGATGTATTTAGTTTCCATTTTGAAATAGAAAGCGGCATGCTCATCTTAGGCTCTGAGAGTATATCAATCTCTTTTATGGTAATCTCTATGCCGCCTCTTGCCCGCTCTTCCTTTCTGAGCGTACCTGTAATCGTAACGCTCATACCCTCTTTTATTGCGGGAAGTTTCTTAAGGGTCAAATCGTCTGCGACGCATTGGATGAGACCTTCTCTTTTTCTAAGTGTGATAAATTTTATCTCACCTAAATCTGTAATTGAATGAACATTCCCCTTAATAACAACTTCATGTCCAAACAGATCTTTTGATAAAAGATCACCTAGCTCTGCGTCCTTTCTTACTATAGTTGCACTACAAAAATCCATATCCGTACTCTCCTCTCATAATGATTTAATGATAGGTGCGGGACGGAAATCTTATGATATCGCTATGTTAAAAAAGCCCCGAAGGACAAAATCCTTCGGGGCGAAAATACAATGATTCCCGCGGTACCACCCGCATTGAAGAGATATACTATCTCTCCCACTTTAAAGACTTAACGCGTCTAACGAGCTGCCCTACCTCCCATACGGGGCTCAAACAGCCGGCTCCGGAGTGTTCCCGCTAATGCCTCTTTCGAACAGCGCTCTCAGCCGGTGACGCTGTATTTCTGTCGACGTCTGACAATAGGAGTCTCCTTCATAGCTTTTAGTGAATATGTTTTTTATGTGCGATATAGTATCACTAGAAAAATCGAAATGCAAGCTTTTTTTAATAAACAGTGACCCGACGCACCCTGCTCCAAGGTCCCATAAGTACATTCCCTTTGGCAGAATACGTGTATTCTCGTATCTTTATATACACCTTTGTGCCGGAGCCTAAATTATAGTGATAGAACACACTTCCGTATCCTCTATAGGTATATGCACCTCTCATTTTCTTATTAAATGCATACTTAATTTGATAATATCCATAGTGCTTCATATATACATCATAGCGACCAAATCCTTTGGAAATTGTAAATTTTGGAGCCTTCGGACGTACAGCATCTCTGTAATAATATGAGCCGGAGAATATCTTTTTGCCCTTAACCGTTTTATATCCGGATACATAAACATATATATTATAGCTATCCTTAGAGCAACGTATTGTCATAGAATGGCCTTTTGTATATCTGGATACCAGTTTACCTTTGCTGTTGTAATACTGCACTCTATAGCCTGTAGCTCCTTTTGATTTGCCCCACTTGATGGTTATCGACGAAGATCCTCTCCTTTTTGTCTTAACTTTTTTTATCATCTTGGGAATAATCTTAAAGCTTACTGTTCGCGTACCTGTATAATTGCCTATTCCCTTAATTTTAATTTTGTATTTGCCTACTTTTTTTATTTTCTTTTTTGTAACAATCTTATACTGTTTTCCTAATTTGAGCTTTTCGTAATTAGATAATAGATATATGGCGGGATTTCTTACCTTGCCATTGTACTGCATATCATAAGCTGTCACTTTGCCAAGCCTGGCTTGTTTGATTGTAAATTCCTTAGTAATATAGTCGCCATATGTTCCATAATCAGAGTTAATTAAAGTCACTGTCACTTTGGCAGTTCCGGCGTTTACATTGTTAGAATAGCTTACCTCATAATCATAATATTCATAGAGCGTCTCATTATTGATTGTAACCGTAACTTCAGGCTCACATGAACTTCCGCTATATGTATAAGTTGATTGCGAAAGAGTGATTAGCGCATCAGAAAAACTATTCGAAGTATCTTGCGCATTATCTTCACTTGTATCCTGCGAATCGTCATAATTTATTTCTTGTGCGCCGGAAGAAGAATCCTGTGCTTTTGTATCCTCAAAATAATATGGAGTATCAAGACTCATTGTATTGATAACTTCATCAGCATCTGAAGTCTTACTGTTATTTTCTACAACTTCAGATGAGGCTTTGCTTGGCAACATGATTGTCGATGTTAAAATCAATGCAAATACCATTACAAATGTACTAACTTTCCTAAATATATTTTTCATAATCTACCTCCTTGTATTAAATCGTATATCTCAGACGGAGATTGAACCCCGCCTGAGATATAAGCTCCGCGAGGATGCGCAGGGATTTGCACATGAAATATGTCAGCTAAAGCTGACGCAAATCCCGCGCCAAGTCTCGCGAGCGAGACTTGAA
>CAJOPM010000089.1 GCA_905236225.1 uncultured Eubacterium sp. | reverse complement strand
TCAGAATTAGTGGCTAATCTTGACATTAGCATACTCATTTGATATTATATGAAAGTTGTTTTACGCAATATAGCTTTCAACTTGGTAATAATGGTTAAAACCCATTACAATTTTGGGTGGATGGCTGCGCAGCAGCCGTTTGAATCCTTTATTTAACTAAAAATATTAATATGCGAGGGGAAGTTAATGGAAGGAAATGAAAAAAAGACAATTCTTACTTACGAAGGTCTTAAAAAACTTGAAGATGAGCGTGAAGAGCTCATTGTAGTAAAGCGCAAGGAAATAGCAAAGAAGATTCAAGAAGCGCGTGAACAGGGTGACCTTTCAGAGAACGCCGAGTATGACGCAGCCAAAGATGAGCAGCGTGATATTGAGGCAAGAATCATAGAAATCGAGAAGATTCTTAAAAATGCAGAAGTTATTGATGAAGATGAAGTCGACCTCAACAAAATCAACATCGGATGCAAGGTCAAAATATTAGACTGTGAATACAATGAAGAGCTTAGTTACAAGATAGTGGGCTCTACAGAGGCGAACAGCCTTATGGGCAAGATTTCCAATGAGTCACCTGTCGGCAAGGCGCTTATTGGCGCCGGAGTCGGTGATACTGTCAGCGTTGAGACGCAGAATGGACAGATTCAATACAAGGTACTCGAGATCGCCAGATCCAACTAATATACATTAAGACAGTAGCATTTACAGCCGCTAGATAAGCTTCGGATTACTTATCCGCTCATCTTAGCGGCTTTATCTTAAATATAAACAGAGGTATAAATGATGGCAAAGCAACAAAATCAGGGGAATAATACACAGCAGGATATCGGAGAACTTCTCAAAATCAGAAGAGACAAGCTAACAGCACTGCAGCAAGCCGGCAAGGATCCGTTTCAGATTACAAAATACGATCAGACACATCATACAAGCGAAGCAAAGAAATTGTATGAGGAGCACGAGAGCAAGCTTATAGGCGATCGTAAGGCGCCGGATCTTGAGGGCTTAACAGAAGAAGAGGCTCGCAAGGTAAAAAAAGAAGACTACAACGAAAGAAGGCAAATATTAGATGCTTCACCCATCTATGTTTCCATAGCGGGACGTATGATGTTTAAAAGAGTTATGGGTAAGGCTTCATTTGCCAACATAAGAGACTTAGAGGGAAACATCCAGATTTATGTTGCGCGTGATGTCATCGGTGAAGATGATTACGCTGTTTTCAAAAAAGCTGATATTGGAGATATTTACGGCGTTAAAGGTTTCTTATTCAGAACAATGACCGGAGAGATTTCAATTCATGCAGAAGAGATGGTATTGCTTTCCAAATCCCTTCAGATCCTCCCGGAGAAATTCCACGGACTGACAGATACGGATATGCGCTATCGTCAAAGATACATCGACCTTATTATGAATGAGGACTCTAAGGATGTATTTATTAAGCGTTCTAAGATTGTGAGCACCATCAGAAGATTCTTAGACGATAGAGGATTTATGGAGGTTGAGACTCCGATGCTGGTTCAAAACGCAGGCGGCGCTGCTGCGCGCCCGTTTGAGACACATTTTAACGCACTCGGTGAAGACCTAAAGCTTCGCATATCATTAGAGCTTTACCTTAAGAGGCTTATTGTCGGCGGTCTCGAGAGAGTCTACGAGATCGGCCGTGTCTTTAGAAATGAAGGTCTTGATACGCGCCACAATCCCGAGTTCACTTTAATGGAGCTCTATCAGGCATATACAGATTACAACGGCATGATGGATTTGACAGAGTCATTATATCGTCATATAGCGCGCGAGGTAACCGGCTCCGAGATCGTAACTTATGGCGAGCATCAGATAGATTTCTCAAAGCCGTTTGAGCGCATTACAATGATAGATGCCGTGAAAAAATATGCAAACGTCGACTTTGGCGAAATTGCAGATACTGCGGCGGCAAAGGCTCTCGCAGACCAACACCACATTGAATATGAAGAGCGCCACAAAAAGGGCGATATACTTAATCTCTTCTTCGAAGAGTATGTTGAGGAGCATTTGATTCAACCGACTTTTGTAATGGATCATCCGCTCGAAATATCACCGCTTACAAAGAAAAAGCCCGAAGATCCCGATTATGTTGAAAGATTCGAGTTCTTCGTAAACGGTTGGGAGATGGCAAATGCCTACTCTGAGCTCAACGATCCTATCGACCAAAGAGAACGCTTCGAGGCGCAGGATGCGCTCGCAGCAGCGGGAGACGACGAAGCAGAGCATACCGATGAAGACTTCCTAAATGCACTGAGCGTAGGAATGCCCCCAACAGGCGGCATAGGATTCGGAATAGACAGAATGGTTATGATAATGACTGATAGCCCGGCGATAAGGGATGTTTTGCTTTTCCCGACACTCAAGAGCTTGAGCTAATAAAACTCAGTAAAATCAATGGTTTGCGGCACTTCAGTGGCTTGGAAGTAACACAGGAGTCACACAAATTTCAAACCTTGTGAATACGGATTAGGACGAATTTACAGGG
>CAJOPM010000088.1 GCA_905236225.1 uncultured Eubacterium sp. | reverse complement strand
CATAATAAAAAAAGTGCAAAACTTTAAAAAAGTCTTGCACTCTGATTTTGTTTAAATACTAAAATTCATCATTTCTCTTTGCTGATTTACCTGTTGTATATTAGCATTGCCCTGTACAGAGCCCATAAACATACGATATTGTTGATAAATCTGAGATTTTCTACTGTCCGCAACATAATTCTGTTCATCAAGTGAATTAATATCACTGTCAGCACCTTTTAGCGAATACTCAGCCTTAGGATCGTATGAATCTATAAACTCCTTGACACCATCCGATGTACTACGGTTCTGTGGCTCGGAAGAAAAATCCTCAAGCGGTCTTCCCGCAGATGTTGTGACCGGTTGCTCCTGCGGTTTAAGATTTTCTTCTACCTTAGGCGACGTGGCCGGTTGAGTCTGTGTATAAAGTCCTTCATAACCACGAATTCCGGAAATATTCATCTACGTTCACCACCTTTCTGTGTTGTTATCACAAAATATATCGGATTATTATATAAAAATCTTTAGATGATTGCTTAATTTTTATCCAAAATCTTTTTTAGCTCATTTACAAATGTATTAACATCTTTAAATTCTCTATAAACAGAAGCAAACCTGACATATGCAACAGCTTCTAGTGCTTCAAGTTTCTTCATAACTATCTCGCCTATAGTAGAGCTGGGTATTTCCTTCTCTTCCATTGTGAAGATTTCATTTTCAACCTCATCAATTAGCTTATTAATCTGATTAATTGAAACAGGTCTTTTATAACAAGCCCTAAGCACTCCCGACTCAATCTTAGCTCTGTCATATTGTTCTCTGGTATTGTCTTTCTTAATTACAATAAGAGGTATGCTCTCAACCTTCTCATATGTAGTAAATCTCTTAGTACATGCATCGCATTCACGCCTGCGTCTTATGGATGTATTCTCATCTGCCGGTCTTGAATCGATAACTCTGGTATCATCACTGCCGCAAAAAGGACACTTCATTATTTGCCTCCAATATAATTTTATACGCTCGCATTGAACCTAGATCCGATTAGTGATGCGCCGTCGCGAGCCTTAGCGATCTGCGAATATGGATCTTCATTATATTTTATCTGGGTTGTGGTAGTCCCACCGGAAACATATGTCCTCCCGCATTCCGGACAAATAGCAGTATGAATCTGTACTGATGCAGAAATAACCGTTCCATTATTCTGCTCGGCTTCATCATATGCATTAGAAACATGCTCCATCTCATGAGCCATTACTTTGTTGCCCGCTGCAGCCGGATCGATATGAGCAGCCGATTTAAAAGAAACCATCTCGTCTGAACCATCCTGATACATACGATTAGCACATGTAGAGCACTCAACGCTTCCGGTTCTTTTAAGTTGCCTGATTTCAGCCTCTGATTTGCCGGCTTGCTTAGCTGCCTCTTCTGTATGGATATTGAAATTACTCTGATACATTGAATAAGCATCAGAAACCGAACCTATCCTCATACGGCATCTCTCCCCATAAATACCCATAACCCTAGGTTAATTCTACTATTTTTAAGTTTAAAAGTAAAGTGGACATTCAAAATCCGCTTTGCTACTTTCGTAAATTCTAAATCTTCTTGTTATTTTTTATATGTTCTAAATATTTAATATCATTTTCATCTAATGAAGCTTTATCCAAAAGATCCGGTCTATACTTATAAGTTCTTTCGAGCGATTGATATCGTCTCCACTTCTCGACATTAGCGTGATGTCCGGAAAGCAAAATATCAGGAACCTTCTTCCCTCTCCACTCTACCGGTCTTGTATACTGAGGATATTCTAAAAGATTCCCCTCAAATGTTTCCAATAGAGATGACTCTTTGTTAGAAAGCACACCGGGAACCATACGGGAAATGGCATCAATCATTACCATAGCCGCAAGCTCGCCACCGGTAAGAACATAATCACCTATTGAAACATAATCTGTAACTATTTCTTCTAGAACTCTCTCATCAACACCTTCATAATGTCCGCACAAAAATATAAGATCTTCTTCCTCGGCAAATTCTTTAGCCATATTTTGGTTAAAAGTTCTGCCTTGCGGAGTCAAATATATACACTTAGTCTTTTTTCCAATTTTATTTTGCAGCGCTTTATGCGCATCATAAATGGGCTGCGCGCTCATTACCATCCCTGCACCGCCACCATATGGATAATCATCCGTTTTTTTATGTCTATCTATGGTGTAATCTCTTATATCAATAGCCTCAATACTGATAAAACCGGTATCGCTTGCTCTTTTTATAATGCTGGTGTTTACACCATCCATAACCATTTGCGGAAATAGTGTCAATACGTGAAAATTCATATATTAGTCCAACAACCCTTCCATAAGATGTATAGTCATCTTTTTGTTTTCTATATCTATCTCTTTTACGCATTCTTTGATAGCGGGAATTAAAGCATCCTTATTATTGTCTCTTTTTACTATATATACATCATTAGCACCTGTTTGAAGCACATCACTTAGTTCCCCAAGCAAGATGCCCTCATCAGTAAAAACTTTAATTCCGATCATATCTGCGACAAAATATTCTCCTTTTTTAAGCTTAACTGCGTTTTCTCTGTCAACATACAAATCACACCCTTTATACAAAAGAGCCTCATCCATGCTTTGTATTTCATCAAATTTTACAATCACCATATTCTTATGATATCTTGCGCTTTTAAGATTAAGCTCTTTAAGTTTGCCCTTAACATCGGCATATGCTTTTTTTAATTTACTAAATCGTTTTATATCATCACATGTCGGGTAAATCTTAACCTCGCCCATTACGCCATGTGTGTTTGCTATTACTCCTACTCTAAGCATCTGTTCCATATAATAATACCCTTATTAAGATTGAGTGAAAAGCGCAAAGGAGCTGATGCCATAGTGCCATAGCACCGGCATGCGGCTCCTTTATAAACATTTCATATCAAACAAAAAATTCTAAAATCATAAAATGTTATTACAAGCCACCTGGAGGCAGCGGGTTTTAAACAAAATTTGTAAGAATCATTGTTTACATAATGTCTACTATAACTTTTTTATCTCCTTTTGAAGCGGCCGCTTTCACGACGCTACGAATAGCCTTCGCAATTCTTCCCTGCTTTCCTATAACCTTGCCCATATCGGACTGAGCCACACGAAGCTCAAGAATAACAGCTTTTTCATCTTCTCTTTCAGTAACAGCTACTTCATCCGGATTATCTACAAGCGCTTTTGCTATTACTTCTACTAATTCTTTCATAGAATTGCCTCACTTTTGCTTGGTAATATCTGACTGATTGCAGATAATTACTTTGAAATACCTGCTTTCTTGAAGATTTTGTCTACTGCCTGTGTCGGCTGTGCGCCATTATCAAGCCATTTCTTTGCTAATTCTTCATTAACGCTGAATGCTGTAGGCTCCTGTGTAGGATCGTATGTTCCTATCTCTTCTATAAATCTTCCATCTCTGGGAGATCTTGAATCAGCTACTATGATTCTATAAAAAGGAGCTTTCTTTTGTCCCATTCTTCTTAATCTGATTTTAACTGCCACTTATTTCACCACCTTTCAAAATAAGGATAATATCCTAAAACTATCTATCAAAAGGGAAAATTAGGTAATAATCCCCTTCTGCCTCTTTTACCTCGGCCACCGCCAAACTGTTTCATAAGTTTTCTGGCCTGCTCAAACTGTTTTACCAGTCTGTTGACCTCGCTTATATCAACACCGGCTCCTTTAGCGATTCGAATCTTTCTGCTTGGATTAAGCAATGAAGGATCCGTGCGCTCCTTAGGAGTCATCGAATATATTATTCCTTCGATTCTGGCCATCTTCTTCTCATCCATAGCTGCCTCAATATCTCCAAGCTGAGAAGAATTCATTCCCGGCATCATGGATAATACGCTTGATAATCCACCCATCTTCTTCATTTGATTCATAGACTCTAAATAATCATTAAAATCAAACTGGGCTTTCTTAATGCGCTTTTCCATATCTCTGGCTTTATCTTCATCAATGCTATCTTGCGCTTTTTCTATAAGCGAAAGAACATCACCCATGCCAAGGATTCTTGAAGCCATCCTCTGGGGATAGAACTGTTCTAAATCAGAAAGCTTTTCTCCCATTCCTGCAAATAAAATGGGTTTGCCGGTTACAGCTCTTATCGACAGTGCTGCACCGCCTCTGGTATCACCATCAAGTTTGGTAAGTATAACTCCATCTATACCTATTTCTTTATCAAAGGTCGAAGCTACATTAACTGCATCCTGACCTGTCATCGCATCGACGACAAGGAGTGTCTGTGCAACATCAACACTGTCCTTAATGGCCTTAAGTTCGTCCATCATTTCATCATCGACATGAAGGCGACCGGCTGTATCTAATATTACTAAATTATTGCCATTTTTCTTAGAATGCTCTATAGCCGCTTTTGCTATATCAGGCACCGACATATTCTCACCAACCGAAAATACGTCAACACCTTGTTTCTCGCCATTTACAGCAAGTTGCTTGATAGCAGCCGGCCTATATATATCGCAAGCAACAAGAAGCGGCTTTTTGCCTTTAAGCTTTAATTTGCCTGCAAGCTTGGCAGCTGTTGTGGTCTTGCCGGCACCTTGAAGTCCAACCATCATAATGACAGTCGTCTGCTGTCCGGGACGAAATACAAGCTCAGCTTCCTCTTCTCCCATTAGCTTGACCATCTCTTCATTAACAATCTTAATCACCATCTGTCCGGGATTAAGACCATTCATAACATCCTGACCGATAGCTCGCTGCTCTACATCTTTGACAAAGCTCTTAACTACTTTAAAATTAACATCTGCCTCGAGTAACGCAAGCTTAACTTCTCTAAGAGCTGCCTTTACATCAGCTTCGGTAAGACGTCCCTTACTTCTTAAATTCTTAAATACATTCTGTAGTTTATCTGTAAGGCTGTCAAATGCCATATTAAAGCTCCTCTAAAATGAGATTTGATAATTCTCTTATCTTATCTAATGTTGCATCTGTAGCATCGCTTCTGGTCAACTCATTTATCTGGGTAATCTGACTCTTAATTAAAAGGAATCTATCCACAAGATGAAGCTTTTCCTCATAGCTCTCAAGCATCTTGCGGCACCTTCTAATCATATCATGTACTCCCTGACGACTAATACCTCGATCTTGTGCAATCTCTGATAGCGAAAGATCCTTCATTATAAAATCATCATATACAGACCTCTGGTTATCATTAAGTAATTCACCGTAAAAATCATAAAGGTATACTGATAATAATCTCTCGTCCATATAATCACCCTTCTTTAAGCACATATGATAGTTTACATAAACGATTGCAAAGTGTCAAGTATTTTTTCTTGACACTTTGAATTTTGTATTTTTTTTGACACTTTTTATGCCGTTTACAATTATACCCCGGAATTTTATAATAATAAGAAGGAGGTGTATGAATATGAAACTGAAAAAGGCATTTGGAATACTACTGGTTTTGGCATTGGCGGCCTTTTGGATGATTAATTCAGATGTCACCCCCCGCGCGGCCGCATTCGAGCTGACGCAGCTTACGGTGAAGGCTAGCTCCACCAAAAACGTAAAGGTGAAGGTTAAGTGGGCGAAGAGCAAGAAAGCCAGCATCTATCGCATATACAGGTCGAAGGCTTTTAAGAACGAGCCCTTTTTTGGTCTTTCCAACAAGAAACTCAAGTATAAAAAAATAAAGACCGTTGGCAGCAGTACCACCAAGTGTACGGACTCCGGTCTGAAGTTCAAGCGCTGGTACGTGTATAAGGTAGTGGCGTATAAGAAGAGCGGCAGCTCCTATAAGAAGATTGGAACATCCGATTTCACCATCTACACGGGACCCGACACCGTCATGTGGGACGAGTACCTCTATGCGGACGGATATATTTCGCCCTCGCGCATTGATTTGACCATGTACTACGGCGGTCAGGGCATGAACAGCAGCGGCATCGAGATTTACCGAAAGGAAACGGGCGGTAAGTACGAGAAGATAAAGACCATAAAGAGAGACAAGGAGTCGTATTGCGCTACCTATCAGGACGAGTCCGTGGTAACCGGCACGACCTATAAATACAAGGTCAGATCCTATAAGAAGGTGGGCGGAAAGAAGAGATACGGGCAGTGGTCCGATGTCATGACCAAGCGCGCTGTCACTCAGAACGGCTCGTTTGCGGCGACATACCTGGATCCGGCCTCGGGCGAGTCCGTGGATCAGCTCTTAATTCAGGTGGATTCCAACAGCGAGACGGGAGACCTGAAGTTCACATCGGAGCGGCTGTATCCGTACGACGACCCGGATGGATTCAACTTCTTTAAGGTTTACTACTCGACGGACGGACAGGCCACATGGGCGGCGGTATCGTACGATGAGCCTCTGGTGCTGAAGACCAAAGAGAGCGTGGTGCTTAAGCTGGTTCCGCAGGAGTGGATTTACGACAGCACCACCGGTACGGGCTATGCGAAGGATACCACATACAACGTGCCTACGGACGGGTTTACGCTGTCGACCTCGCATCCGATATACTACAACAATGTGATCAGCGATTGCGAGCTCGCCATATCCGCCGACAATACCGGCACCCTGGGCACCAGCATCGCGGAGGAGTACGTGCACTAAAGCATTATTTAGGTAGTGTCAGACTTGACACTACCTTCTATAATAAGGAAGGTTTTCTATGATTAAACGGAGCGATTTATTAAGTATCAACTTCTATAAGAAGTCGGCATTTACCGGAAGTGACAAGAATTTAAGATTCCGTATCTCAAAAGATACTATAGATGATACCGACGTATTATCCGCCTGTGTGTTCCCAGGGCCATACGCTTTTGATTCTACAGATGAATCTCTAAAAACCTATAAAGTTTTTGAATTTTCAGATAAAGGTTTGGATGAAATAGTCGAATGGTTCAACTCGGATGAAATATCGGAAAAAATAATGTCACTCTTGCACAAAAAAAATAATTAACTTATACTAATAATGATGTTATTTATGCCAAGAAATTTGTTGTTTTACATTTGATTTCTTGCATCTTATCAACAAAGAACATATGAGGAGAAGAAAGATATGACAAATCAAACTATCAAACCATTCAAAAAGGTTTTGGTTGCGAACCGCGGCGAAATAGCCATTCGTGTATTTCGTGCCCTAAACGAACTCGGTATTAATACTGTCAGTATTTATTCCAAAGAAGATCGTTATGCAATCTTTAGAACTAAAGCAGATGAGTCGTACGAATTAAATACGGACAAGGGGCCTATCGATGCCTATCTAGATATTGACACTATTATTGACATTGCTCTCTCTTGCGGAGCAGATGCTATTCATCCGGGTTACGGATTTTTATCTGAAAATCCTGAATTTGTCGATGCCTGTGAGAAGAACGGCATAGTTTTCATTGGGCCTTCAAGTGATCTTATGAACGCTATGGGTGATAAGATATCTTCTAAGAAAATGGCTATTGAATCTCAGGTTCCGATTATTCCGGGTGTAGATTATGCTATTAAAGAAACAGATGAGGCTATCAAAATTGCAGATGAAATCGGCTACCCTGTAATGCTTAAAGCTTCTAATGGCGGCGGCGGACGCGGTATGCGTATTGTTAATGCCAAGGAAGATATGGAAAGAGAATTCGAAGAAGCAAAGAACGAATCGAAAAAAGCATTTGGTGATGACAAAATTTTCATAGAAAAATATATCCGCGGACCTAAGCACATTGAAGTGCAGATCTTAGGTGATAACTATGGCAACATTGTTCATCTGTATGACAGAGACTGTTCCGTTCAAAGACGTCACCAAAAAGTCGTTGAGTACGCTCCTGCTTTTTCAGTACCACAGTCAGCAAGAGACGTTATATTTGAAAGTGCTATCCGTCTTTCTAAGAAAGTCGGCTATCGCAACGCCGGAACTCTCGAGTTCTTAGTAGATGCCGATGGAAATGCATATTTCATCGAAATGAATCCTCGTATTCAGGTTGAGCATACTGTCAGTGAAATGGTTACAGGCATTGACATTGTACAGGCTCAGATTCTTATTGCCGAAGGATACGCTCTTGATTCGGATGAGATTAATATCAAATCTCAAGATGATATCGAATGTAATGGATATGCTATCCAGACTCGTGTTACAACAGAAGATCCTATGAACAATTTCCTTCCTGATACAGGAACTATTACAGTTTACCGTACAGGTTCAGGTAACGGTCTGCGTCTTGATGGCGGCAATGCTCATACGGGCGGTGTTGTATCTCCGTATTATGACAGCCTTTTAGTTAAAGCAATCTCTCTTGATCGTACATTCAAGGGTGCTGTCAACAAATCACTTCGTGCATTAAAGGAGATGCGTATAAGAGGTGTTAAAACCAATATTCCTTTCCTCATTAATGTGTTAAATCACGAGACATTCCAGAGTGGTAATTGCTATACCACTTTTATCGAAGAGACACCTGAACTCTTTGAATTGATTCAAAGCAAAGACCGTGCTACAAAGATTATCGAATTTATCGGAAATCGTATTATCAACAGCAATGATGGTCCTAAGCCTCATTATGAGAACAGAGTTTTGCCGACCTTTGATTCATCTAAGCCTATTTACGGCGCTAAGGATGAGTTCTTAAAGCTTGGTGCAAAAGACTTTACCCAGAAAATTTTAAAAGAAAAGAAACTCTACGTTACAGATACTACTATGCGTGATGCTCAGCAATCTCTTATGGCTACACGTATGAGGAGCAAAGATTTGTGCGGTGCGGCATATGCTACCAACGCATTTATGGAAAATGCTTTTTCAGTTGAGGCATGGGGCGGCGCAACATATGACACTGCATATCGTTTCCTCAAAGAATCACCTTGGATGAGACTGCTTCTCCTTAAGCAACGCATGCCAAATACACTTATTCAAATGCTTCTTCGTGCTTCAAATGCCGTAGGATACAGCAATTATCCTGATAATGTAGTAAAAGAATTCATCAAGATGGCAGGAATGAAAGGAATTGACGTATTCCGTATATTCGACTCTCTTAACTGGGTTGAGAATATGAAGATGCCGATTGAAGAAGCACTTAAAACTGATAAGATTGTTGAGGGTACTATTTGCTATACAGGCGATTTACTCTCACCTGATGAGACTAAATACACGCTTGATTACTACGTTAAAAAAGCAAAAGAATTAGAGTCTTTAGGATGCCACATCTTAGCTATTAAAGATATGGCCGGACTCCTTAAGCCTTACGCTGCTCAAGAACTTGTAAGCACGCTGAAAAAAGAGCTCAACATTCCTATTCATCTTCATACACATGATTCTACAGGTTCAGGTGTCAGCACTGTATTAAAGGCTGCTGAAGCAGGCGTTGATATTGTTGACTTAGCTATAGAGTCTATGAGTACTTTAACATCTCAGCCTTCGATGAATGCTGTAGTTGAAGCTCTTCGCGGAACAGAAAGAGACACAGGATTAAACTTTGAAGATCTTTCAGAGCTTAGTCGCTACTATGCTAGAGTCAGAAAGGTATATCAGTCATTTGAAGCTGATATTAATTCACCAAATGCTGATATCTATAAATACGAGATTCCGGGTGGTCAGTACTCTAACCTCTCAGCTCAGGCTGCATCAATGGGTGCTTCATCTAAGGATTTTGAGAAAATCAAGCTCCTCTACAAAGAAGCTAACGACCTTCTCGGTAATATCGTAAAGGTTACTCCTACATCTAAAGCAGTCGGAGACCTTGCAATATTTATGTATAACAACAATCTTACAAAAGAAAACATCCTTACAGACGGAGCAAAACTGGCTTATCCTGATTCTGTTGTAGATTACTTCAAAGGAATGATGGGTCAGCCTGATGGCGGCTTCCCGAAGGAGCTTCAAAAGATTGTATTAAAAGATGATGAACCGCTTACGGTTAGACCGGGACTTCTTCTTGAGCCCGTTGACTATGATGCAATTAAGAAACACCTTATCGACAAGTATGGCTATAAAGACCTTGATCCTGTAGTTCTTCATCAGAAAGCTATTAGCTATGCTCTCTATCCTAAGGTATATGAGGATTATTGTGAGCACATTCAGGCTTATAATGATGTTACCAGACTTGAGAGTCATGTTTACTTCTTCGGTCTTGCTAAGGGTGAGGAAACTCTTCTTAAGATTGATGAAGGTAAAGAACTTCTTATCAAATACATTGATGCATCAGATCCTGATGAAGAAGGCTATCGTACTCTTGAATTTGAAGTTAACGGTTGCATGCGTCAGTGCAGAATTCTAGATGAGAAATTAGAGGTTAAATCTGACAGTCATCTTAAAGCAGATAAAAATAACCCTGCTCATATCGGTTCTTCAATTCCAGGTACAGTTGGCAAGGTATTAGTTAAAGAAGGTGATGAGGTCACCGTAAATATGCCTATTATGACAGTTGAAGCCATGAAGATGGAGACCACTGTTGTATCTACGGTAAATGGAAAAGTAGACAAAATTTACGTAGAACCCGGTGACAGCGTACATCAAGAAGATCTTCTTATATCATTCATTATTGACGAAGAAGCTTAATACTTACATAACAATGGGCTGCAGCATTTTGCTGCAGCCCATTGTATTAAGACGATTTTCCAAACTCAGTTAATCTTAAATCTTTATTTCTATCAAGTGTCATATTAATACTCCACTCATTAACAAACAAAAGAAGCGGTCTTCCCTTTAAGTCTTCGACCTTTTTCATATCCGATGTACCTGATATCTTCTCAACATCAATTTCTTCATTCTCAATCCATCTGATATATTCATGCGGCATATTTTCCAATCTAATCTCTACATTGTATTCATTTTCAAGCCTGTATTTAAGAACATCAAATTGCAAAACACCTACAACGCCTACTATTACTTCTTCCATTCCGCTACCAAGTTCTTTGAAAATTTGAATGGCACCCTCTTGCGCAATCTGTTCTATGCCCTTTACAAATTGCTTTCTCTTCATAGTGTCAACTTGATGTACTCTGGCAAAATGTTCAGGCGCAAATGTTGGTATCCCCTCGAAGGTAAATTTTTCGCCTCCGGACACTATCGTATCTCCTATACTAAACACGCCCGGATCAAAGACACCTATTATATCTCCGGCATATGCCTCTTGTACTATCTTTCTATCCTGTGCCATCATTTGCTGCGGCTGGGAAAGTCTCATTTTCTTTTGCGAGCCCTGGACGTGGAATACTTCCATATTAGCCTTGAATTTGCCTGATGCGATTCTCATAAAGGCTATTCTGTCCCTGTGGGCTTTGTTCATATTAGCTTGTATCTTAAATACAAACGCCGAAAATTCCTCGGAAAACGGATCAATCGGTCCTATATTTGAATTTCTCGGAAGAGGCGACGAAGTCATGTCCAAAAAATGTTTTAAAAATGTCTCTACGCCGAAGTTTGTAAGAGCTGACCCGAAAAATACCGGCGAAAGCTCTCCCTTAGATACTTTACCTAAATCAAATTCTGCAGCCGCCCCATCTAATAATTCAATTTCTTCTAGAAGTGTACTCTTTTGTTCTTCGCTGATAAATCCTTCAAGTGATTGATCATCTATTGGTATATCATATTCTTTTCCTTCTTTTGTTCCTTTTAAGGTATCAGAATAGACCATAACATTCTTTGTGTTTCTATCATATACACCCTTAAAATTTTTACCCGAACCTATTGGCCAATTTATAGGGCATGTCGCTATTCCAAGCTCTTTTTCAATATCATCAAGAAGATCAAAAGTATCAAGCGCATCTCTATCCATTTTATTGATAAATGTAAAAATTGGTATATGACGCATCACACATACTTTAAACAGTTTTCTGGTCTGAGCCTCAACGCCTTTTGAGCCGTCAATAACCATAACTGCAGAATCTGCCGCCATAAGCGTTCTATATGTATCTTCCGAAAAGTCTTGATGTCCCGGCGTATCTAAAATATTTATACAAAAATTATCATATTCAAATTGAAGAACCGAGGAAGTAACAGATATACCTCTTTCTTTTTCTATTTCCATCCAATCAGATACAGCATGCCTTGCTGTGGCTTTTCCCTTTACGGAACCTGCCAGATTAATAGCACCTCCGTAAAGAAGGAATTTTTCCGTAAGCGTTGTCTTTCCTGCATCCGGGTGGGAAATGATAGCAAATGTTCTTCTTCTGTTAATTTCACTTTTAATATCAGACAAAATAATTCTCCAATCTATAGTAAACTGTTGCCGCTGATTGTCTCACTGTTTACACCAAATAAAGACAGTATCGTAGCTGCTATATCTGCAAATGTATCTTTAGTGCCCAAATTCTTTGTCTCTTTAACCATCGGCGAATATATAACAAGAGGCACACATTCTCTTGAATGATCCGTTGACGGTGTGCTTGGATCACAGCCATGATCTGCGGTAATCATAACCATATCATCTTCTTTTAGCTCTTTAAGGAAGCCCTCTAGCCATTTATCAAATTCAGACAATGCCTTAGCATATCCATCTACATCATTTCTATGACCATATAGCATATCAAAATCGACCAGATTTACGAAACAAAGTCCGTTAAAATCTTTTTCAAGATATTTAGATGTTTTATTCATCCCATCAGTATTATCTTTTGTCCTGACAAATTCTGTGATACCTCTTGATGCAAATATATCATTTATTTTACCGACTCCGATTACATCAAGGCCTTCTCTTTTAAGTATATCTAACATGGTGTCTGCAGGTGGTTCCAACGAAAAATCATGTCTGTTTGAAGTTCTTGTATATTCTCCATCTTTACCTACAAAAGGTCTTGCTATAACTCTTCCTACGCCATGCTTGCCTGTAAGAATTTTTCTGGCTATAGCGCAATATTCATATAATTTTTCTACAGGAACGACATCTTCATGTGCAGCAATCTGAAATACAGAATCTGCAGATGTATATACTATTAAGTCGCCGCTTTTAACATGCTCATCACCGTATTTCTTAATGACTTCGGTCCCTGAATAAGGCAAATTGCATAGCGTTTTACGGCCACAGAGTTTTTCAAATTCTTCTATTATTTCTTTATCAAAGCCATTTGGATATGTGGGCATCGGATGCTTAGATATTAAGCCTGCTATCTCCCAATGTCCTGTCGTTGTATCTTTGCCCTTTGATTTTTCTTTTAGCCGTGCATATATTCCTTTAGGACTCTTTTCTTTTGGAAGATAATCTACACCATCTATATTAAAAAGACCTAATTTTTTCATATTTGGCATAGAAAAATAATCACTTTTAGATACAGCCCTAAGTGTATTTGACCCTTGATCATTATACTCGGCCGCATCATCCATCTCACCAATGCCAAAGCTATCACATACTATAAGAAAAACTCGTTTCATAAGGCTCTCCTTTACATAAACAAAGAGCGCGAAAATCAATAAACTGATTCCCGCGCCCTAGAATTACAATAATTAAATAATTAATTATATTTGCGCTTTCTGGCTGCTTCAGACTTCTTCTTACGTTTTACACTAGGCTTCTCATAATGCTCTCTCTTACGAATCTCCTGCTGAATACCAGCTTTTGCACAGTTTCTCTTGAATCTGCGAAGTGCGCTGTCTAATGACTCATTCTCTTTAACTATAACTTCTGACATAACCTGTTCTGACCTCCCTTCAGTTGCGTATTGTGCACTCTCAACTGACTGGATAATATTGCACTATAAATTATTATAACAGAATCTCTACATTCGTCAAGTAAAAACGT
>CAJOPM010000087.1 GCA_905236225.1 uncultured Eubacterium sp. | reverse complement strand
GGTGATAAACCTATAAAACCATTGGATTTCTGCATTTTTACATAAAGAAAAGGCCGTGATGACACGACCTTTGTCTTCACTCTGAGGCGAGACAAAAATCTCGCCTCTTTTTTATAACGACCCGCGGATGCTACGAACTCTCTCGCGTTATCGTCCATCCTTGAATGAGTTGCTTTCGTTGTGATATAATAAGCACTCAGGGAGGATTAACTAATGGAAGATATCATTCAAAGAACCAAGAAATTCTATTCCAAAGATAGAAGTGTTACTATTAATGCGCTTCAGGGGCATTTCGCCACCAGTAATTCCCATGTTAACTATTATGTGGATACCACCAGGCTTAAGATTCGTGTATCTGAAGCAAAGGGAGCTGCGGCTGCGTTGCGTGATAAGATAGCCGGAGATATACATACGGTAGATACGATTGTATGCCTTGATGAGAACGAACTTTTGGGCGGATTTTTAGCTGATAGGATGCTTTCGAGTGGCTTCCTTAATACTAATCTTCACGAGACAATCTATGTAGTGCGTCCCGAGGAAAATAGTCTGCATGATTTTATGTTTAGCAGGAATAACCGTATTGCGATTACAGGTAAGAATTGTCTTGTGCTTACGGGTACGCTTACTACAGGCGCAACCGTTCAAAGAATTCTTGAATGTATTGAGTATTACGGCGGTAAGAATGTAGGTGTAGCAGCCGTATTTTCAACTATTACTGAAGTGTTTGGCAATAGGGTTTATTCTGTGTTTTCAGAAGAAGACCTGCCGGGGTATGCAACATATCCAATGGAAAGCTGCCCGTATTGTGCCAAGCAGATTCCTATTGAAGCATTGGTTAATGGCCGCGGCTATGCGGTTGTGCTTTAACTCAGTCGGAGAAATCCCCACCTCTAAGCGTTAGCGTAGGTGGGGGTTATGACAAACTATACTCAGTCGGGGTACCCTAAAGGACTAGGAATGCTAAGCATTCCATCGCAAGCTCTGACTTAAGTTAAACGCTCCGCTTTTGATGCGCACGGATTCAGACAGGAATTTGTCTGCTGAAGCAGACCCGAATCCGGCGCGCAAGACTCGCGAGCGAGTCTTGACATATTATCATATAATCAATAACCTCGCCTATGATGGCGGGGTTATTGATGCGAATAAGATTAACTTATGAGGAATACGATATGGAATTAGGTGTGATGCTAGAGCAGCTACTATCCGGATTTGCAAGTTCGCTGGGAATATTTTTGTGGACGATAGTATTGGCAATTCCGTTTGGATTTGTAGTATGTTTCGGCCGAATGTCAAAGATTAAGATTATTAGCTTAATAGTAAAGATTTATATAGATATAATGAGAGGCACACCTCTTATGCTCCAGCTTCTTGTATGGTATTTCGGACCATATTATATATTTGGGGCAACGCTTAGCCAGCAATATAGATTTATAGCTATAGTGCTCGGATTTGTGTTTAATTATGCGGCTTATTTTGCTGAGATATATCGCTCGGGAATACAGTCAATGAGCATAGGACAGTATGAAGCAGCAAAGCTCTTGGGATATAGCCGTCAGCAGACTTTTATGAAAATTATTCTGCCTCAGGTTATAAAACGCGTCCTCCCGGCCATGACAAATGAGGTTATTACGCTCGTAAAAGACACCTCTTTAGCATATGCCATAGCTTACAGCGAGCTTTTTGCCATTACCAAACAAATAGCTGCGGCACAGACAAGCTTTATGCCGTTTATAATTGCAGCAATATTCTATTTCGTGTTTAATTATATTGTCTCTGCAATTATGAATCTGATAGAGAAGAAGCTTGGCTATTATCAGTAGGAGATACTAAAATGGATTTATTACAGATGAACCATATCAAGAAAACTTTTGGCTATAATGAGGTGCTAAAAGATATTTCGATAAGTGTAAATAAGGGTGAGATATTATCAATAATAGGCCCCTCGGGTTCGGGGAAATCGACTTTGCTAAGATGTGCTACGCTGCTTGAGACAATTAGCGACGGAGAGATTATCTATTCGGGTCAAAGAGCTGCTTATGTAACCGATGGTGTTTTGCATCAGGTAAAGGGTGAGCAGGAGAAGAAAATAAGAAAACATTTTTCTCTTGTCTTTCAGAATTTTAATCTTTTCCCACATTACAGCGTTATGAAGAATTTAACCGACGCACCTATACATGTGCAGGGCAGAGATAAGATTGAAGTTGTCAAGCAGGCACAGAGGCTTCTGCAGCAAATGGGGCTTATAGATAAAGCTGATGCTTATCCATGTGAGCTTTCGGGAGGCCAACAACAGAGAGTTGCGATAGCCAGAGCGCTTGCGCTCAATCCGGACATTTTGTTTTTTGACGAACCTACATCAGCACTTGATCCGGAGCTTACAGGAGAAGTGCTAAGAGTTATAAGACAGCTTGCTAAAGAGCATATGACAATGGTAATTGTTACGCATGAGATGAAGTTCGCAAAAGAGGTATCAGACAGAGTAGTATTTATGGATAAGGGGTACATTGTAGTAGAAGGTACGCCGGATGAAGTCTTTGATTCTGATAATGAAAGAATGAAAAGCTTTCTTGGAAAGCTTGATGTGTAAATAAAGCCTGCCAAAATTTGGCAGGCTTTATCTCGCGCCAAGTCTCGCGAGCGAGACTTGAATTTTAATATATTATGCAGGTTGTTGATTTTGGAATATGATTATATATCCACTTTGCACTGCTCATAGCCATTCTTACGCATCCATGCGAAAGGTTTGCACCAAGTGCGCCGCTTGCTACTCTTGCATTCGAAGGACTTGATGACGGATAGTAGAGTACTGAGTGGAATAAGTATCCGCCGCTGATTCTGGTTGCATACCAGCATCTTAATCCGCTGTCCGCATCAAAGTACCACATCTTAAAAGCACGGCTGGTATCGGTACCCATCTTAAATGTACCGGTCTTAGTAGGCGTAGATGATTTGCCTACTGTGCAGCTAAACGTTTTTACTCTGCGCCAGTGCTTTGATCTGCCTTTGTAGACAGCCACCGTGTGAGATGAACGGCTGACAAGAATCAGATAATTGGTATCGGATGACTTGTTATAAGCTTTTGCATCCATAGCTGATACAGAGGTAGTCTCCAAAACCCCCTTGGCACTAAAGGAATACATCTTTCCATCTATCTTTGTAAGTCCTGTAGCAGCCTGTCCCTTTTCATTTCCTTTTTCAATAAAATAATATTTGCCGGCATCAAGCTTCTTCCAGCCCGTTTGCATTACACCTTTAGAATTAAAATAATAAATGTTTTTTGATACTTTTGTAAGACCTGTAACAGCCTGTCCTTTAGCTTCGCTTGCTTTGCTGAAATAATATTTCTTGCCGTTTATTTTTTTCCAGCCTGTTTGCATTACGCCTTTTTTATTGAAATAATATTTTGCACCATCAATAGTCTTAAGACCGACAGTGGCCTTTCCGCTTTCGCTGAAATAATACTGGCTGCCGTCTATCTTTTTCCAGCCTGTCTGCATTATTCCCTTGGAATTAAAATAATATTTATATCCGTCTATCTTTTTAAGACCTGTGGCAGCAGTGGCATTTGACTTAAAATAGTATGTATTAGAGCCTATTGTTGTAAAGCCGATAGCCGCAGTAGCATCTGAAGTAAAATAATAAATGTCGCCGTCGATTGTCTTTTTCTTAGAGGTTAGGGCTGCTCCGCCCGACTTGAAGAAATAATACTTTCCGTTTATCTGATGAAGGCCTGTTAGCGCAGCGCCATCTTCGCCAAAATAATATAATGTACCGTCTATATTGGTAAGACCTGTTTGCATTATGCCATTTTCATCAAAGTAGTATTTGCTGTCGTTAATTTTATGAAGACCGGTTTGCATAAGGCCTTTGCTGTTAAAATAATATGTGCACCCGTCTATTTCATAAAACCCTGTAACATAGCTGCCGTCTACATAATAATAGGTGCCCTCGTCATAAGTTTGCCAACCTGAAAGCACATCTTCTTCACTGCTTCCTGTATTATCATCCGAGGTAGTGTCTGCTTTGTTAAATAAAGCCTCATATTCAATGTTAGTCGAAGCAGCATATGCGCCTGTGGCAGAAAAACCAAAGCCGCCGGCTAAGGCGAATGCTGCTGCAATAAGTGCAATCTTAAACTTCATAGTGTATCCTTTCTTAAACCAAGAATCGCCCCTAGACAAACAATTATAACACGATTTATAAAAAAATCCAGTATAAATAGTAAGTAAGGGCGCCGGATAGCTTTTGATACAGGAGAAGCTTTATCTCAGTCGGATAAGACCCTCTTCCTCTCTCGCGCC
>CAJOPM010000086.1 GCA_905236225.1 uncultured Eubacterium sp. | reverse complement strand
TCTTTTTCGATAGTGTCATTTATCTCTAATGACATTGTCGTATACATTGTCGATGTGTCGGATACGTCTTCTACGTTGTAAATGTAATACTCATTGCCGTCCGCTCCCGTAAGAACGGTATACCTATCCATTGTCACTCTGGTGAAAAGTTCCTGCGGCGGAAGATTTCCGTCTGAGCCGGTGCAGCAGGTATTAGTATCTAAGAACTGCACATCACTTAGTGATTTAACGTAATATGTCACGGTGTTGCCGCTGTAATCTTTTCCGGTATAAGAGTATGTAGTCACTCCGTCCTGTGTATGAGCATCAAGCGTAAATATAGTATTGCCGTTTGCATCTTTGATTACTCCATTGTCCGACATCGTATACATCACGTTGCCGTCGGCGTCAGCCAATGTATATGTGGCGTCTGCGTTTTGCGTATTTGTCGTATTCGGGCAAAGAATATCGTTAATTCCGGTTACCACACCGTGTACGAGGGTATCAAACTCTGCCATGCCGTTCTGGCAAACAGACATCCCTATTCCGTCTTCATATGCTGATGCGCTAAGAGATACCAGCGTATCTGCGTTAGCATTTTCGTAGAGAAGATCTGCATATGTCGTTGTCCAGTTACCGCTCCCCGTCCAATCAACGCCTCTTGCAAGTATCAGTCCTTTGAGTTTTCCAAGGTCTGTATTATTCTCTGATGAAATATCAGCTGTATAGTCAAATACCGCTTCATTTCCAAGGAACGGCCAAATTGGTGTCGCATTTTTTGTGACCTTATCGTAATCTATGGTCATTTCATTAACTTCGCTTTCGTTAATGAATTCCGCGCCTTCAAATGATACTCTGACAAAGCCTGTAGCAAGTTCTTTATAAGAAATGCTGCCGTATGTGGCAAGCTCGTCTAAGAGTACGTCTCTTTGGTCTCTTAGCGTTGACGCCGTCTCTATATGTCCTGCCTCTATCTTTTGTATCTGGAGGTTGAGGTCATATATCTCCTCGCCAATTTCATTTATTCTGTCAACCATATCCACTATCTGGGTATTAAGCTGACTTTGATATGTCTTAATACTGGAATATACCGCCTGTGATCTGGTCACAAAAAGCGATGCCTTCTGAAGAAGAAGGTTTTGATTAACACTGCTTGACGGATCCTTTGCAAGCTCCTGAATCGCTACCCATAGACTGGAATCTTCGCTGCTTAATATCTCCTGGAAAGATTCTCCGTCCATCTCCTGGAATATATCTTCAAGCTCTGTGGTTGCGTCATAGCAGGCTGTATAGAATTGGTTGCGTCCCGTCTCAACACGGTACGCTTTATCGATAAACAAATCACGGTTATGAAGCACGTCACCGATTGTCACACCGATACCTGCTGTCTGTTTGCTTATTGCAGCATCATTAGCAAGCTTTAGGTATGTCTTGTCGGTAAATATCGTCTGCTGTCTGACATAACCTTTGGTATCAACATTTGCAATATTATTAGCCGTAACGTCCATTGCGCTCTGGCTCATTTGTAATCCTGATGTGCCTACCCAAAGGCTCCCCATTCCGTTTGCCATAAAAATAACCCCTTTTACTGTTTAGCGTCAAATCCTGAAGATCCAAGTAAATCTCCGGTATTAGCTGCACGCCGGTCATAATTTGCAGTTTCCGGCGCCTGACGTAAACTTCTAAAGAGGTTTAAATCATATTCTACAAGCTCGAGGGCCTGCTGAGTGAGGACGCGGTTCTGTTCATTCGCCGCTGATACTTCTCTTACAGTTGTCCCCAGTCGCTCCCTGATCTCTTTTAAGCGCTGCTGCTCTTCCGGCTGCTTATTTAAAATTTCAATCATCTTCTGCAACGTCAGTTCTTCTTTTGGTTTATTAAGCACCACTGACATATCATCCATGATTTTTTCCCGCTTATGTTCGAGATTCAGAAGTACACTGGAAACATCCTGTTCCCGGCTTGTGATATCTTCTAAGGTTTCTATGTCCGCTTTGATAAGTGCCGTCTTCTTACTCTCAGATAATTCGAGCAATTTGCGATACTCCTTTTCCTCGCGACCTAGAACCTCTAAAAGATTGCTCATCAAACTCGCCAAAGTATTTCCTCCGCTTATAATAATTGTTGTAGGTATAAAATGCGCTCCCTAAGCTTCCCCATCATGTTTAAAAGCCTACGGAGCGCAGAAAATACATATGTCTTCACATATATGGCCCGCATTAAGCAAGGGCATTCTCATATTTTTCTAATAATTTTGCAGCAAAATCGTCTGCACTTACATCGTACGTACCGTTCTCTATTCTAGCTTTAAGATCAGCAACTTTGTCATCCCTGACATCCGGTGCGTTCTTGACCGCTTCCTTTGCGACCTGAAAAGTCTGTCCCATTGATGATATGTTTACTTCGTCCTTACCCATGGACGCGGTCTTGGATGCATATGCTTTATTCGTTTTGCCAGGCTGGTAGATCTGTGCTACGTTAGTAATGGCGTCTATTCGCATAATTTGCATCTCCTTTCTACTGTGTTTTCATAGAAATATAACTACCCGGTTATCATTGTTGTATCCCTTGATACTCTATTTATCGGAAACAACCAGGAAAAATATTAGCTTTTTATCAAAAAAAATTTAATTCCCTGCAAATGAAACCTTTCTGTCTATTAACATCTTGTTTATCGGGGGAGATGACAAAACTATTTATAGTAAAATAGTACTATTTTTAAAAAAAATTTTGTTAAATAGTGCTAAAGTACTATATCGAGTTCTACCGGGCAGTGATCAGAGCCTAGTACTTTTGTAAGAATTTTGGCATCGATTAATTGTTCTTTAAGTCTCTCGGAGACTAAGAAATAGTCAATACGCCATCCCGAATTATTCTTTCTTGCCGAAAATCTGTATGACCACCACGAATAAATTCCTTCCTGGTCCGGATAAAAATATCTGAATGTATCTACAAATCCTGATTGAAACAAAATATCAATCTTGGTTCGCTCTTCATCAGTAAAGCCGGCGTTTTTGCGATTGGTCTTTGGATTTTTAAGGTCTATTTCCTGATGCGCCACATTCATATCGCCGCATACAACTACAGGTTTTTTCTTATCTAAAGCTATCAGATAATCTCTAAAATCATCCTCCCACTTCATTCTGTAATCAAGTCTTTTAAGTTCAGTCTGCGAATTGGGCGTATAGACATTTACAAAATAGAATCCTTCAAATTCGAGCGTTATGACTCTGCCTTCATGGTCGTGCTCATCAATACCAATACCGTATGTTGCCTCTTTTGGCTCTTCTTTGGTAAATACCGCTGTACCGGAATATCCCTTTTTGTCCGCATAGTTCCAGTACTGATGGTATCCCCGGGTTTGAAGGTCAATCTGTCCTTGCTGCAGCTTGCTTTCCTGAATGCAGAATATATCGGCATCGATTTCATTAAAGAAATCCATAAAGCCCTTACCTACGCACGCTCTTAGTCCATTAACGTTCCATGATATAAACTTTTTTGTGCTCAAAACGTATCCTCCTATCATCAAAATGTTAGCATTTTGATGATAGGATATCAATCCCCGACTGAACCTAGTATCTTAAGTCGGCTCTTAACTTTTCTTCCTAAAATCATTGCAATTATCATCTTTATTATATCTTCTGCAATAAACGGCAATACTCCTGCGATTAGGGCTGCCTTAAAGCTCATATTCGTCGAATACGAAAGATAGAGTGTTCCTATTAAATAACACACAGCCGTGGCCAATATCATCCCTATCATTTCTATTATTTTATTATCATGTGAATGTTCTATTATAATACCCGCTATTATTATCATAGGAATAAACCCTATCAAATATCCTCCGGTCGGACCTATCAGCTTGCCGACTCCGCCTGTAAATCCCGAGAATACCGGCAGGCCTACCGTTCCCAGCAAAAGGTAGATAATATAGCTGCATACGGCACTTTTTGTTCCTATTAAATATATCGTAAAATACAAAACCAAATTTGTAAGAGATATAGGCACCGGCCCTATTGGTATTGATATGGGCGCCAATATACATATTACCGCTGCCATAAGAGCTACAAACGCCATTTGTTTTGTTGAGATTTTTTTCTCTCTCATTGTCTCCTCCATGATTTACATCCTCCATTATCTTTCAAGTCTCGCTCCCCCGCCTACGCTTTGCTTAGAGGCGGGGGTCATCTCATCTGAGATATATCGAATCCGTTTTTTAAAAACATTTCTTTATCCTGCTTTATATTGTTTCCGACAGTTGTCAGCATATTGCCGGTAATTGTAGCATTCGCTCCGCTCTTAAAGATCTCTATCCCTCCATCTTCAAAACGCGCCCTTCCTGCTGCCATCCTGATATATGCCGTGGGATTAATATATCTAAATACAGCAATACATCTTAGGATATCTTCTTTGGAAAGTGGCGGCACATTTTCAAGCGGCGTTCCTGCTACCGGCATCAATACGTTAATCGGAATTGACTTTATCTTAAGAGCGCTAAGCGTAAGCGCCATATCTAATCTATCCTCAAATTCCTCACCCATTCCTATGATTCCGCCGCTACAGACCTCAAGGTTTGCCTCCTTTGCCGCCTTTATCTCAAGCAGCTTCTCATCAAATGTATGAGTCGTGCATATATGCGGAAAAAAACGCCGCGACGTCTCTATATTCGAGTGATACATTCTGACTCCGGCATCATATAATCTTTTAAAATCCTCGGCTTTAATAAATCCGTGTGATGCACAAAGTCTCATATTAGTGTGCTCATTTAGCTGTTTATATATCAGCTCAAGCTTATCTATATCGCTTCCGCTTACCTGCTTTCCCGCCGTTACCATAGAGTATGCATGCACACCCTGATGTTCTAACGATATGCAATCCTTTACTACCTCATCTGCATCTAACATATCATGCTCGCTGCAGCCTGTATTGTAGTGTGATGATTGAGCGCAGAACTTGCAATCTTCTGAGCACTTTCCGGCTCTTGCGTTTATGATTGCGCACATATCGATATGATTGCCGCACAAACTGCTTCTGATTAAATCGGCTCCTGTTCTTAACTCATCGAGATTGCAAGTTCTAAATATTTCAAGATCGTCCTTATCACTAATGCGTCTTCCTTCTATTATTTGCTTTGCAAGTTTTAACATAAAATTCACCTCGACGAAAAGTATACTAAAGCCTTCTTGTAAAGTCAACCTAATGCCGCCCAAGGGTTTACATTGTGCCCGGCAATCTTCATTTTAAATAAGACATTCGGAATCTGCTTATACTGTGTTCAAATCCTTTTCCCTCATTTTTTATTTTTATGGTAGAATATTATTATCAAAAAATTAAGATTCAGGGGGGCAATTCATGCATTCATTTCAGCCTTTTGATGTAACACAACTTGACATTAATCCGTTTACTCTTATCAGCGAAGATTGGGGAGTTCTTACCGCCATGGCAGATGGCAAATGCAACTCTATGACCATCAGTTGGGGAGGCATGGGCGTCCTTTGGGGCAAAAATGTTGTTACGGTTTATGTCAGGGAATCACGTTTTACCAAGGAATTATTAGATAAAAGCGATTCTTTCTCTATTACTTTCCTTAAGGAAAACCAACGCAACCTTCTTAAGTATTTAGGGTCCGTATCGGGTAGAGACGAGGATAAATACAAGACCGCCAAGGTTAAAATCAACCTTCATAACGGTGTGCCGTTCCTTGACGAAGGATACTTTGCAGTTATTGCCAAAAAATTAGCTGCCTATCCTATGCCAAAGGATGGATTTATCGCTCCGGATATCGATAGC
>CAJOPM010000085.1 GCA_905236225.1 uncultured Eubacterium sp. | reverse complement strand
CAGGCGGGGTTCAATCTCCGTCTGAGATATACGCTCCGCGAGGATGCGCAGGGATTTGCACATGAAATATGTCAGCTAAAGCTGACGAAAATCCCGCGCCAAGTCTCGCGAGCGAGACTTGAATTTGAGACTATATTTTGTAACATTTATTCCGTCATGGATGACGGCGATTTTATTCAAAGGAGTGATTATATGTCAATATCTATATCTTCATTACTCGGAACATCATCCTCATCATCGAGCAGTTATTTTGATGTAAGCAGTCTCGGTGATTATGAGATGATAAGAAACGGTTCTTATTATAAACTTATGAAGAACTATTATGCAAATGAAAGCTCTTCAAGTTCTTCTAGTAGTTCAACAACATCAACAGACCAAACCAATGCACTTAGCAGACTATATACGGACTCATCTAAGCTTAAGAATAGTATTTCTGCTCTTAGTAAATCTTCTCTATATGAAAAGGTTTCTAAAACTGACGAAAACGGAAATACAACACAGGGATATGATGTTGATGCAATTTACAAAGCGGTAAGTTCATTTGTTGATAATTACAATTCGGTTATAGAAGAGGGTGACAATGTTACGGATGACGATACTACAGATAACATTGTAAACATGATTAAAAATACCTCGACCAATTCGTCATTGCTTGCAAAAATTGGAATAACAATTGGTGATGATTATCAACTTACACTTGATGAGGAGACATTTAAGGCCGCTGATATGAATACCGTTAAGACGTTATTTAACGGGCAGGGAACCTATGGTTCTATTATATCAAGCGAAGCTTCTTCTACAATGTCAGATGCATTAAAAGCGACTAATACAACAAGTACTTATACTAGTTCCGGAGTTTCGTATATCAGTGCATCAGCAGCATTAGGTTCATTATTTGATACATCTTCATAATAAATTATCAAATTGCTAAAAAGAGATAAACGCAGTGTAAGTAATCTGCGACCTTTTGCGTAGCTTGACGCCTTATAAGGACTTTCCGACATGCCGGAAAGTCTTTTTGTTTACAAAAAAAATAACAAATGATAAAATCTAATGAAGTTATCTATAAATTTAGGGGGATGGAATATGTTCGGCTATGGCTTTAAGAAGCGACGGTATTTATCACTTAGACGGCCTTTACGTAAACCCACAAAACACAAAAGAGAAAGGGTAATTAGATCAATGAACAACGAAGCTAATAATGAAAACGTTTTATTAAAACAAATAGATGAATTTCGTGAAAAAGCAAAGCAACTGCAAAGCCTTATTTCCTCAAAAGAAAATAAAGTTGCTCAGCTTCAGGATATAGTTGAAGAAAGAGAAGGAAAAGCCAGAGAGCTTGAAAGTATACTTAATGAAAAACAAGAACAGGCTGATGAAATCACCAATAGTGTTGAGGCTAAAATAGAAACACTGATTTCTATGGTAGATGCCAAATTAGACGAGCTTTCTAAGAATAATGATGATATTGTCGAAAAACAAAAATCTAATATTGATGAGCTTGCTGAAAAAATTGCCGGTAACAAAAAAGATGTTGCAGAAAAAATTCACACTGAAAATGTTAAATCATTTAGAAATATGCAGGTTTGTGTGAATGAACTTTCTGAAAAGATTGATAATTTAACTCAAAATGTTTCAGAGAAAAAAACGGGCTTTGGATTAGGTATAGTTACATTTATTATATCAATTGTCAATTTAGCCGGTATTGTATTCCTTGTACTTTCATACTTAAATATAATTTAACTTTAAATTTTAGGAGTGAATAAATTGCCAAAACCAGGTAGAAAAATAATGGTAATCGGACATAAAAATCCTGATACGGATTCTATATGTTCAGCGATAGCATATGCTAATCTTAAAAACAAAACATTAAATACGGATGTATATGAACCAAGGCGTGCAGGTCAACTTAATGAGGAGACCAAGTACGTCTTAAAACGTTTTAATGTGGAAACGCCGCATTATATTGACAATGTAGGTGCACAGGTTACAGATATAGATATCCGAATGACAAAAGGCATTGATGAGATGATTTCCCTTAAAAAGGCGTGGGAAATAATGAAAAGAGATGATATCTATACATTGCCTGTTACTGATGATAATAATGAATTAAAAGGTCTTATAGTTACAACTGATATAGCTATGTCATATATGGACATTTATGATCAGGGAATAATTTCTGCTGCCAAAACGCCTTATAAAAATATTGTAGAAACGCTTGACGGTCTTCTTTTGGTTGGAGATAAGACAAAAGCTTTTACTCAAGGAAATGTTTTGGTTGGAGCAGGTAATCCTGAAGCACTAGAAGAATTTATTCATAAAGGTGATATTATAATTCTTGGTAATAGATATGAATCACAAATATGCGCTATAGAAAAGGGAGTCGGTTGTATAATTGTCTGTGCAAACTATAAAGTAGCCGAGACAATTCTTAAACTTGCAGAAGAAAATGATGTTGCCGTAATATCAACTCCTTATGATACCTATAGCGTAGCCAGACTTATGAATCAAAGTATGCCTGTTAGACATTTTATGAGAAAAGATAATCTCATTATGTTTGAAGAAGATAGTTATATTGAAGATATAAGACAGGTTATGTCTAAGGAAAGACATCGGGATTTCCCTATTGTAGATGGACTTGGCAAGTATGTTGGGATGATTTCTAGGCGTTATCTTATGGATCCCGGGAAAAAGCAGATTATCCTGGTTGATCACAATGAAGTTTCACAGGCTGTAGATGGTATTGATAATGCTAAAATTTTAGAAATTATTGATCATCACAGACTTGGAAGCTTGCAAACAATGATGCCTGTATTTTTCAGAAATCAACCGCTGGGTTCTACGGCAACTATTGTTTATTTAATGTACAAAGAGCATAATATTGAAGTTTCCGAACAGATTGCAGGGCTTCTTTTATCTGCAATAATCTCAGATACATTAATGTTCAGATCGCCTACATCAACGCAAACAGACGAGATGTGTGCAAATGAGCTTAGTAGGATTGCCAATGTTAATATAAAGGAACTTGCTGAAGGTATGTTTAGAGCAGGAAGTTCTTTTGCTACCAAGAGTGCCGAAGAAATATTTTATCAGGATTT
>CAJOPM010000084.1 GCA_905236225.1 uncultured Eubacterium sp. | reverse complement strand
TTTGAACTCTCAAGTTGACTTGAGTTTTAATTCTTTGAATCTTTCAAGGTTGTCTCACTATTCAGTTATCAAGGTTGTGCGCTGTCGTTCGTGCGACAGCTTGTATATATTATCACGCTGATTTTAGTCTGTCAACAGCTTTTTTTAATTTTTTTAAAAAAATTTTTATTTTAAAATTAACTTAGCAAATCTAGTGGTTTAATATAAATCAACCACAAGATTTGCCAAGCAAAAATCTTCGACTCCAGCGAGTCCATTTTTTATAATATTTGTTTTGTAATCATTATAAGAAGATTATTTTCATATAGGAGATTTAATAAAGGACTTTCTTTTATAAGCCCTATTATTTCTCCGTCCGGATTTATTGCCGCCGTAAGGCTTACAATATACATTATCACCCATATAATCACCACGCCGATTGCCGTAGAGATTATTGCTCCCAATATATGGTTTATTGTTTTGAGTACCGGGAGCTTTGTTATTTTTTGGATTAGCGACCTGATTATTATAAGTATAATTGCTCCTATTATAAGCGCTATTATAAACGCCCCAATTTTTGGCACCTCAAGGTCTGTATGCTCAGACAAAACTTCTCCTATGTAGGGGGATGCAAATGTGGCGAATGCTATGATAAGTGCCACTCCTATCAGTGAAAATATCATTAGGACAAAACCTTTTCGCCATCCTCTTACAAAATAGAACACCAAAAAGAGTATCGCCAGTAAAGTAAGCCAATTCATATATAATACTCAACTCCTATTTAATGCGTATTTTACAGGTCTCTTTGGGCATCATAACCGTATAAGACCTATATAATCTCCCCGGTACTATCTTGTATATTTCCGTATCAAACTCTGACGTAAACTTAATTCTGCCGTTTCTCTTTATGATCATAAGTTCGTTGTCATTCTGCAGGCATATTTCACCATTACTCATAAAATATATGTCATTATATGAGATATTAAATGTTACTTCGTTTTGTATTTTGGCCTGCATATTATATAAGCTTAGCTTGTATGCATTTTCTTTTTTGTCTTCACCGTCATTTTCAAATACCAGCCCGAAGCCCTCGTCGTCATATAATATGCTCTTTATTTCATCTTTTACCTGGAGCGTTGCTTCTTCTTGCGGATTTTTATTGCCTTTAAAGACTATTACTTTGTCATCTCCGAATGCTATCATCTCATCATCTGAGACAAATTCTATTCTGGGCATTACGGTTTTTGAATAGGAAAACGAGCCTACGATATTATCACTTTCATCTTGTCCGACCGAGCCAAAATTATAAAACGTTATGGTTGTTTTGAGCGATCCGTCTTTTACATCAAGCATTGCGACTCCCATCCCCTGACCGTTGTCAGAGAGGGCTACATCTACCGGATATCCTCCGTTTTTAATGTGTATCTCTCCTTTGGCCAGCTGGTTTGCGTCTTTGTCATACAGCTGTATCAGACTCGACATTCCTTCTTCGGTAAGTACTGCTATTACTCCGTTACCGGATACGCTGACTCTTCCTATTGGCAATGACGTTTTGATGTTTGATAGCGATCCGCTCTTGTCTACAATAAATATCTGGTTTCCCTGCAGGTCATATATCGCAGCGTACTGCCCGCATACGTCAGCCTGCGGTTGCTGCATTTCATAGCTTTGGCTCCATATCGTCTCTCCCGATAGGTTGATATAGCTTGCTCCGTCTGCCGAATATTTTAATATATTTCCGTCCATCTGAAGAAAACCGGCATCTGATACGTCGTTTCTTTGTATTTGTTTGGTTATTTTATAGGACGTATATGTGCGCATATGAATTATAAGACCCACAATAAAAACACATCCTGCGGTGATGGCTATTATAAGCAGCCATCTTAGGAAAATATTTCTTCTGTGCTCTTTAATCCGCGCATTCATTTCCTCTATATCGATATTCACTGTTTTGATAGATGTTTTGTGCGGACCTTGCCTCATAAGTCTCCTCCATATGCTCTAAGGCCGCAAGGCTATCCTTGCGGCCGCATATTACCCTATAAACGTCAATACCTGATCGTATATTCCCTGTGCATCAAGCTTATATTTTTTTATAAGTTCCTTGGCCGGACCCGACTCTCCAAATACATCGTTAACGCCGATTTTTAGCATCTTTGTCGGGCATTCTTCGCTGAGCACTTCTGCTACGGCGCTTCCAAGTCCGCCGATTACGGAGTGCTCCTCTGCAGTGACTATTTTTCCGGTCTTTTGTGCTGCAGATATAATTATTTCTTTATCAATAGGTTTGATGGTGTGAATGTTTATTACCTGCGCCGATATATTATCTTTTTCCAGCATTTTTGCCGCCTTTAGTGCATTTGCAACACACAGGCCGGTTGCTATAATCGTAACATCGCAGCCATCTTTTAATTCTATTCCCTTGCCAAGTTCAAATTTGTAATTATTTTCATCATTAATTACAGGTATGGCAAGGCGTCCGAATCTCATATATACAGGTCCTTTATGCTCGTATGCCGCCTGCACTGCTGCTCTTGCTTCCACATCATCTGCAGGGCAAATTACAGTCATTCCCGGTATCACCCTCATAAGCGCCAAATCTTCGAGGCACTGATGAGTAGCTCCATCTTCTCCTACGGATATTCCTGCATGTGTTGCGCCGATTTTTACGTTAAGGTGTGGATATCCTATTGAGTTTCTAACCTGCTCATATGCTCTTCCTGCTGCAAACATTGCAAACGAACTCATAAACGGCGTTTTGCCGCAGGTTGCAAGTCCTGCTGCTATTCCTGCCATGTTACTCTCTGCAATTCCGCAATCAAAGAACCTGTCTGGAAACGCTTTTTTGAATGTGCCGCTCTTAGTTGCTCCTGCAAGGTCTGCGTCTAATACCACTACGTCTTCATGCGTCTTTCCAAGCTCTACAAGCGCATTTCCATAGCTTTCTCTTGTTGCTATATTCTTTACTTCTGACATAAGGCTGCGCCCTCCTTTTCAAGATCTTCCATGGCAATTTTATATTCATCATCATTTGGAGCCTTGCCATGCCAGCCTGCCTGATTTTCCATAAATGATACACCTTTTCCCTTTGTGGTACGTGCTATGATTGCCGTAGGCTGACCCGATGTTTTCTTTGCTTCTTCAAATGCTGCTCTGATCTGGTCAAAATCGTGTCCGTCTATGTTTATTACATGGAAGTTAAATGCCTTAAACTTCTCATCTATAGGATATGGTGAACATACCTCATCTATTGCCCCGTCTATCTGAAGATTGTTATTATCGACTATTACAACCAGATTATCCAGTTTTCGAAATCCTGCAAACATTGCTGCTTCCCATATCTGGCCTTCTTGTATTTCTCCGTCACCAAGCAGTGCGTATACTCTGTAGTCTGCATCATCTATCTTGCCGGCGAGCGCCATTCCGACTGCCGCCGACAAGCCTTGTCCAAGCGAGCCGCTTGACATATCTACTCCGGGGATATGCTTCATATCCGGATGTCCTTGAAGATATGAGCCTACATGTCTAAGCGAAGTCAAATCCTCTACGGGGAAATATCCCTTATGAGCAAGTGTCGAGTAAAGTCCCGGTGCCACATGTCCCTTTGACAATACAAAACGATCTCTATTAGAGTTTTTTGGGTCTTTTGGATCAACATTCATCTCTTCGTAATACAAATATGTAAATATATCTGCTGCCGAAAGAGATCCGCCCGGATGACCCGAGGCTGCACTATGTACGGCCGTTACGATTCCTTTGCGGATATCATTTGCCTTAATTTTAAGTTCCTGATTTGTCATGATTATTCTCCTCTACAATTCCGTACGTCCTTCATATGCTCTAAGGAGCGTAACTTCATCTATATATTCAAGATCACCGCCTACGGGAACTCCGCTCGCTATGCGGGTAACCTTAATACCTACAGGTTTTATCAGCTTGCTGATGTACATCGCCGTAGTCTCGCCCTCTAATGACGAGTTCGTAGCTATAATTACCTCATCTACATCTTCTTTGAGCCTGACCATCAGTTCTTTTAATTTTATATCTGAAGGACCTATTCCCAGCATTGGCGAAATAGCGCCGTGCAACACATGATAGACTCCCTCGTATTTGCCTGTTTTCTCATACGCAGCTAAGTCTCTGGGATTTTCCACTACCATTATCTGCTTATGGTTGCGCTTGGGATCTGCGCATATCGGGCATTGAGGCGCATCTGTCAAAGTAAAACAACTCTCGCAATATCTGACATTTTCTTTGGCCGATGTTATGGCATCCGTCAGACTTTTGACTTGTTCTTTTGGCATATTTAACACATGAAACGCTAATCTTTGTGCTGATTTAGTTCCTATTCCGGGCAGGGCGCAAAACTCTTCTATTAATCTGCTGATGTGGCTGCTATAGTAATCCATGTCCACCTCTGTTTCTTAATTCCTGCTTTAATATCCTGTTTTTTTCGCCAAGACTCGCTCGCGAGTCTTGCGCGCCGGATTCGGGTCTGCTTCAGCAGACAAATTCCTGTCCGAATCCGTG
>CAJOPM010000083.1 GCA_905236225.1 uncultured Eubacterium sp. | reverse complement strand
CCGCAAAGGGCAAAAGATACATACCATTACAGATATCCTCTGGATATAGACAAGATGAGAGCGGCGGCGTCTTATCTTATAGGACCGCATGATTTTAAAAGTTTTTGCTCTACACATGCGCAGGTCAAAGATACTATTCGAACGATATATTCTATTTCTATTTTAAAAGAAGAAGATATTATCTCAATTCGCGTATGCGGGGCGGGATTTTTATATAATATGGTAAGGATAATAGCAGGGACGTTGATTGAAGTTGGAGCCGGCAGGATGGAACCTCAAAATGTAGGCGAGATACTTAAAAAATGTGACAGGAAATATGCAGGACCTACTGCACCGGCTAAAGGGCTTACACTCATATCAATCGAGTTTTTGTAAAATAATAGAAAATACTGGTAATCTGTACATATTAATATTAAAATTGGTACATAAATAAAGATAGTTTTCGGGGGTTTTAAGCAGCCGCAGAAGAGAGCGCAAAGGTACTTGAAGAAAAGTTAAAGAGCATGGGAAAGTGATACCATTTCTTTACCTTGTGAATTTGGGTTATGCGTGCTATAATAAGGCAGATTAGGGAGTTTTTGCACATAGGAGCATTTTTATGAAAGGGAAGATATTTACTAAGATAGTAGCACTTGCCCTTAGCGTTGTTATGTTAGGAGCAACATCAGTATCATATATGGCTCAGGCATCGACGCTTTCCGATGCTAAGAGCAAGAAAGAACAGGCACAAAGTAATCTTAATGATGCACAAAGTACGATTTCGAGCATAGAATCAAAGAAGAGCGCGCTCGAGTCTGAGATAAGCGCACTTGATTCAGAGCTTGTAGCTCTTTTGGTTGATATGGATATTTTAGCAGATGAGCTGGCCGATAAGGAAGATGAGCTAGAGCAGGCTCAAGAAGATTTAGAGGCGGCCAAAGCCGAAGAGAAGAGTCAATATGATTCTATGACAAAAAGAATCCGTTTTATGTATGAGAGCGGAGACTCGTCATTAATTACAGCTATATTAGAAGCACAGTCACTTGCAGAAGTGATTAACAGAATACAGTATTATTCTGATGTATATGATTATGATAGAGACCTTCTTGAAAAGCTCGAGGAAACCAGAGTTCAGGTAGCAGATCTTACAGAGCAGCTTCAGAATGAGAAATCTGAAATGGAAGCTATGCAGGATGAGTATAATGAGCAGGAAGACCAGCTCAATACTATGATTGCCAATAAGAAAGCTAAATCTGCAGATTTCGATACAAAATTAGCATCGGCAAAACAGCTTGCAGCACAGTATAAGGCTACGATATCAGAGCAGAACGAAGTAATCAAAACAGAAGAAGCGAAGGCAGCAGCTGCAGCAGCGGCTGCAAGTTCATCATCTTCGTCTTCTTCGTCGTCATCAAGTTCATCATCCGGAGGATCATCAAGTGATTCCGGCAGCTCGTCATCAGGAAGCGCAAGCGGATCGGCAATTGTTAATTATGCTCTTACATTTGTTGGAGGCAAGTATGTTTGGGGCGGCACAGATCCTCATACAGGATGTGACTGTAGTGGATTTACCCAGTACTGCTACAAGCATTTTGGATATTCGATACCCAGAACTTCGACGCAGCAAAGAAGCGCAGGCAGAGAAGTCAGTTATTCAAATGCACAGCCGGGCGATTTGATTTGCTATTCAGGACACGTAGCGCTGTATATGGGCGGCGGCAAGATAGTGCATGCTCAAAGTTCAAAGACTGGAATCTGTACAGGCACGGCTACATATAGAACCATACTTTCGGTTAGAAGAATATTATGAGAAAATCAAAAAAAAGATCAAAAGTAATATGGATTATGGCTATCATTGCGGTAGCCATAATCTTTGCGTTATACATATATTTTACTAAGACGGGGACTAACAAAGAAATAATATATAACGAGCATTTATCAGATCAGGTGTTAAATGTTGATGGTGCGATCTACACATTAGAGGATCTTGCTTTTTACATTGCGTATGAAGAAAATACAGTGGAAAAACAAGCCCAGATTTATAATCCTGCAGATACCAATCAGTACTGGAACCTCCATGTTAACGGAGAATTTATAAGAGTGCTTGCAAAAGAAAATGTCATTAAAATGGCGGCGCACGATTATATTTATTATGAGTATTTCCTGGAAAATTCTTTGTCACTTAGCGAAGAAGAAGAAAAGCTTTTAGCAAACGATCAGCAGGATTTTTGGAATGATTTGACAGATGACCAAAAACTACGCCTGGGTGTATCTAAGGAAAAAATTTATGATGAGATGTACATTGTCTGTTGTGCCGAAAAATATCAGGAATATGTATACGCAAGCCAGGATGTATTTGACTATGACGATTATGACTTTGACGGATACGCATTTGAGAGAATAGTTGAAGAAGGGCACAGCTACAAGACTATAGACGAGGTGTGGAGCAGAATTTCAATGGGAAATGTCAGTTATACACACGAGATAGAAGAATAGGAGACTATATGAGCGCAAAAATATCGAGAAATGATCCATGTTGGTGCGGAAGCGGTATTAAATATAAGAAATGCCACGAAGCATTTGATGAGAGAATCCTTAAATTTAGGCAGATGAAGAAAATCGTTCCATCAAGAAAAATGATCAAAACACGGGCAGATATTGATGGGATTAAGAATAGTGCACGCATTAACATTGCTGTGCTTGACGAAGTTGCAGCTAATATCAAAGAAGGAATGTCGACGCAGCAAATTGATGAGATTGTATATAAGACGACCACTAAGATGGGAGGAATACCTGCTCCGCTCGATTACGAAGGTTATCCAAAGAGCGTATGCACGTCGATTAATGAACAGGTGTGTCATGGAATACCATCTGAAGATATTATTTTAAGAAGCGGAGACATTGTAAACGTAGATGTATCTACCGAATATAACGGATATTTCTCAGACTCATCGAGGATGTTTATGATAGGTGAGGTTAGCGAGGAAAAGCAAAAGCTGGTAAGAGTCGCAAAAGAATGCGTAGAAATGGGGCTTGCAGCAGTTAAACCATGGGGATTTTTAGGTGATGTAGGTGCGGCTGTCAATGAACATGCCATAAAGAATGGATTCAGTGTAGTAAGAGAAATAGGCGGACACGGCATAGGCCTTGAATTCCATGAGGATCCCTGGGTTGGTTTTACTACAAAACCGGGCACAAAGATGGTGTTGGCTCCCGGTTTATGCTTTACAATTGAACCTATGATTAATATGGGAGAGCCGGATATCTATATAGATGATGATAACGGATGGACTGCATATACTCAGGATGGCCTGCCATCGGCTCAGTGGGAGATACAATTAGTAGTAACAGAGGATGGCGCACAGGTGTTGACATACTAGAACGATTGATTACTTGCTGCATATAGGCATGCACAGATAGGAGGACGTATGGAAAGATCAAAAAAAATCTATGGTAATCCGATTTCTGCAAGAAATTATAACAAAGCTCTTAAATCAAAAGAAAGATATGTAAAAAAATTCGGTGATGATACCGGAAGTAACTATCCGGTTACAATTAAAGAAAATGAACATATCGGGGATTTGCTTGGGGTAAAAGATATCAGATTAGAGGCAGGCGAAGGGGAAGAGTTCGATGCCCAAAAGGGGATTATAGTCGGAAACATCCGTATGGGTTTTGGACACTATCGCATAGCCATGGCCATGGCGTCTTGTGCACATTCGCTGGGATACACCCCCTATTGGATGGATTTGAACTCTTATCCACAGACTACAGCAACAAAGGTTATAAGTGCTCAAAATGACCTTTATTCGCTCGGATCGCGAATTTCGCAAAAGAGCATGCTCTTTAACAAGGCTTTGTGGGAGCCGCTTAATTACGAGGGCTTCAAAAAGCTTAGCTACAATGCGTCGGACCAAAAAAATGCAGAGCTATATGCACCGATATTTGAAAATGTACCAAAAGATATTCCGATTATAGGAACTCATGTGTGGCCTGCGCAGGCGGCAATACATGCAAAAATGAAATATGTTGTAAATGCCATTCCGGACAACTGGCCTATGGCACTGCATTTGGCAGAGGGAAGCGTTCATACAATCCAGACTCATCAGGCATATTTGGGATACCGTATACTAAGCGGTATGCAGGGCAATGACGTGCTTAAGCCTATGCCGCATGATAGTTTGGTTTACACAGGACATTACATTGATCATGAATTGGTGTCGAATATAGAAAAGGATTGCAAAGCCCGCGTCAAGAGAAAAAAGGATAAGGCTGCGCTTAGATTTTTACTCACAATTGGTGGTGCCGGTGCGCAAAAAGAGATCTTTGAAGGAATACTCAAAGCGGCGACAAAGCAGATTAAGAATAAAAAGATGGCTTTTTATGTAAATGTCGGTGACCACAAGAACGTATGGGATGAAATGATGAGTGCTAATCCTAAATTAAAACCTCTTACCACAGAGCACTACAATGATTTTGAGGAAACCAAGAAATTTACCCTGGACGCACTAAAAGGTGATGTGAGTGGAATTCATGTATTTTATCATGAAAATATTTTCGAAGCAGTATACAGCACAAACGTTCTTATGAGAAGCTGCGACGTGCTTGTTACCAAACCAAGTGAACTTGCATTTTATCCTGTGCCAAAGTTGTTTGTAAAGCGTATAGGCGGGCACGAAAGATGGGGAGCTATTCACTCGGCTGAGATGGGCGATGGAAGCCTTGAGTGCCGCGATTTAAAACATGTACTTCAAATGATGAAGTTATTCTACAAAGATGAGACATTTCTTGAAGATATGTGCAACAATATTATTCGCAATAAAAAACAGGGACTATATGACGGAGCATATAATGCTGTAAAGCTTGCATTTGAACTTAAAGAAAAAGACAATGAAAAAAACAAAGGAAATATTTAAAGGACTCTTTATGAGAGAGCCGGACTGCGTATATTTTGCGCCCGGCAGAGTTAATCTGATTGGCGAGCACACTGACTACAACGGTGGCTGTGTGTTTCCGTGCGCACTTTCAATGGGGACATATGCTGCAGTCAAATTAAGAGACGATAATGTGATTCGTTTATATTCCGCTAATTTTAGCACGGATGGAATAATTGAGACTAATCTTGAGCAAATACATGAGGATAGGAACTTTGGATGGGCGCAGTATCCTATCGGAGTTATGAAATCGTATATATCGCACGGGTATGTAATACCAAGAGGGCTTGATATAGTATATTCAGGTGATATACCGACAGGCTCCGGGCTTTCATCTTCTGCATCAATAGAGGTATTAACAGCGACCGTGCTAAAGGAAATATTTAACTATAGTGATATGTCCATGATTGATGTAGCAAAGCTTTCGCAATACTCAGAAAATGTCTATAACGGCGTAAATTGCGGTATTATGGATCAGTTTGCGAGTGCGATGGGAAAGAGAGGATATGCCATCTTTCTAGATACGAACAGCTTAAGATATGAGTACGCACCTCTTGAACTAGAAAATGAAAGTTTGATTATTGTAAACAGCATGGTTAAGCACAAACTTTCAGAAAGCGGATATAACGACAGGAGAAAAGAGTGCGCAAAAGCACTTGATTATATCAGGGAAGTTAAAAATATAGATTATCTCTGCAAATTGGATAAAGATGAATTTGATGATATAAAAACTGTTATTAAAGATGATTTAATCCAAAAAAGAGCAAAGCATGTGATATACGAAAATGAAAGAGTAAAACAAGCGTTATCAGCGCTTAAGGATGGTGACTATACTTCGTTTGGAAGATTAATGAATCTTTCCCATATATCGCTTAGAGATGATTATGAGGTCTCTTGT
>CAJOPM010000082.1 GCA_905236225.1 uncultured Eubacterium sp. | reverse complement strand
ACCCCGACTGAGTATAGTTTGTCATAACTCCCACCTACGCTAACGCTTAGAGGTGGGGGATTTCTCCGACTGAGTTAATATTTGTAAAGCAAGCATTTGGGGTTTGACTTGCTACTCCTCATTAACACAGCAACACTTTGTGTTCCGTTTCAGGAGGGGCTTAGGCCCCTCCTGAAACCAGTAAGATTCACTGACGTATAAATATTAGATTCCGGTTTCTATCGTAACCTTGCTACCCTCTTTGCCCTTTGAAACCTTTATCTGCTGCAAAATATTCTCAATAAGTTCTTCTCTATGACTGATAACTCCAACAAGCTTATTAGAACCGGACAAATTCAAAAGCGTATCCATAGCATTATCAATAGACTTTCTGTCCAAGGTTCCAAAACCTTCATCAATAAACAAAGCATCCATTTGAACGCCGCCTATATTAGATGATACGGTATCCGAAAGACCTAGTGCCAAACTTAATGATGCTTTAAAGCTTTCTCCTCCGGACAAGTTTCCAACAGGTCTGCGATGACCGGTAAAATTATCTAGAACTTCCAGATCAAGGAATGTATTGCTCCTCTTTCCCAGAGAATCTTCCTGTCTATAGAGTTCATATTGCCCCTCACTCATTGGAATAAGCCTTCTGTTTGCAGCAACAATAATTCCATCAAATCCAGCTGCCTGAACATACTGTTCCAGGGTAATCTTACCCGTACCGGTATCACCTTTAACCAACTTGTAGAGTCTGGTTAAAACCGCATAAGCAGCTTTTGACTTTTCATAACCTGGCTTCTGGCTCGATATATTTTGGGCAACTTCATTGTTATTATCGCATCTATTCTTTATAACATTTTGCCGATTACGTATCTCCTTTACTTCAGCTTCCTTAGAAGTGACCTGTTCTTTCAATTCAGTAATATCGATAGGTTCCTTCCCTTTGGCGTCTTCCTTTGCAATCTTCAATTGGTCAACTGTCGACTTAACCTCTTCATGATATTTTTTAATCTCTTCCTGACTATCCGAAATGATCTCCTCATCAACTACAAAACCAAGAAACTCTTGCTCATTAGAAAACTTATTACTATCTAATAATTTTTCAAACTTTTCTTTAAGGCTAACTTCTTCAGTCTGCATTTTCTTGAGATTAGATTTCTGCTCCAAAAGTTTAGCTTTCTTAGAAGCTTCATTTTTTACAGCATCATCTTTCGCTTTTGTAGCTGCAATAATCGCATCCTCAATCTCATTTATTGTAGTCTTAGCAAGGTTACGCGCCTTAGATGCTTTTGCCCATGAATCGTACTGCAAAGATTTAAGCCCATCTTTTGTTGCGTTTGCGCCGGCAAGCTCAGTAGCATTCTGCTGTTTCGCTTCTATATTTTTTGACATCTTTTCCTCTAATTCAATAGACCTTTCCCCCTGAGCTGATTCTAAACCCGCATTTGCTGCATCAAGCGCATTAACATCTGCCTGCAACTGCTTCTCATCTTTTTCCTTTGATTTCAGAGCATATTCCAAATCATCCTTTTCCGTTTTTATCCGATCCACCAATTCCGATAAATCTAGCCCTTCTACACCATTTGCACCGTAAATGTCGTTTTGCAGGCAATCAAGGATATTCGTCCTCAAAGAATCTCCATATGTATCTAATGCTGTTTTAGCGCTCTTGGCATCAGAAACCGCGGCTTCCTTATTTGATCCGGCTTTTTCTTCAGACTCTTTTATTTCTTCAAACTCAGCTTCTGTAACAGACTTTGGTGGGAGCTTTGCCGGCGAAGGATGTGTTTTTGAACCGCATACAGGACAGGGCTCACTATCTTTAAGCAGCTCTGCGAGTATACCCGCACGACATCCATCAAGGATTATTTCTGCTTCTATTCTCTTCTTTTGGGCTTCTTCATAATCTTTCACAGCTTTAGTTGCCTTTTTTCGACTATTCTTTAAAGCATTTTCCTTTTTGCTGTACTCTAAAATCTGATTATCAATTGCATCATTTACTTTAGATATCAGATTCTTAAGGGCGGCTATTTCAGCCGTCATTTTTTCATATTCGGCAGGCTTATTCTTAAGTTCGTTTATTGTCTTTTTTAAACCGGCAATCTCATCCTTCAATGTCTTTGCGTCATTTTGAAGTTTTTTGTCTTCCTTTGCAATCTTCTTAGAAGTCTCTTTTAATTGCTCAATTTTTGAAACGATACTTTCGCGCTCAGCATACTTCTTTTCATCCTTAGTAATCTGTTCTACTATAACAGCAAGTTCTCCCTTTTCTTTCTCTCGTCTCTTGCTTTCCTCAAACTGTTCCAGGGCTGTATTTAATGCATCCTTTGAGTCATTTAGCGCTTTTTCGGTTTGAGTTTTTTCTTCCACTGCAGTTATGATTGCCTCAACTTGCTTCTTCCAGTTATCATACGCCGGCTTAACCTTATTTACCGCAAGAAGCTGCTTTTTAAGTGTCTCTTCTTTTTCTGTAATCTTAGCTT
>CAJOPM010000081.1 GCA_905236225.1 uncultured Eubacterium sp. | reverse complement strand
GGTTAATGGCTACGAATTTACAAGGCTCATCCCACCGCCCAAGGGCAGTGGGTTTCCGCCTATGACAACCGAAAGGATTTTATTTATGAAAAATTTTAATCTAAAATCAATTTTAGTGGCAATAGCAGCGGGAGTGATTTTTTTTATAGTATATAGTAATAAAGTTTCTACATATTATGTTCTCCCGGTGCTTGGGATTTTGTGTCTTATATATGGAATATTCGGAATCAGAAGTGCGCTTCATACTCCCCCGGACAGAGTTGAAAATTCAATGCCAGGAGCTATTATGCAGTGCGTATTGGGAGTGCTGCTTATGGCCCTTGGAATTATAGAGGCCGTAGGAATAGAACTTTCTTCCGGTGTGTGGAATGCAGCGCTTGGAGTGATAATTGTTATTGCACTTGTTTGGCTGATTATGCGACGAAGAGGGAGTAGATAAGATGGCGCAAATATCCCCTGCCTTTGCTGTTTGAAGCAAAGGCAGGGGATATTTGTTGTTAGGTGCGCGCTTATAGGCATTTAATTGAAAAAAAGGGGCGGATATGGTAGTATTTTAAATGGGTATATCTCAGACGAGATGCCCCCCGCCTCTAAGCAAAGCGTAGGCGGGGGAGCGAGACTTGAATTAAGTACCTTATGCTAGCTATTTAAGCAAATATAGCCGCATGCGGAGACTATAGATTATGAAAAAATTTAGTATCAGCTCACTGATTAGAATATTTGTTTTCTTAACAATGGTTATGTATATTACCATACTTGCCGTTGGGTGTTTACGTACCAATTTAGTAGACACGAAGCTTTCGTTTCAAAGACCTATTGCCGTTATGGATGGCTGGGTTGATGATGATGGCAACTCTGTTTTGCCCAAAGATCCGATTATATTGGAAAGCGGGCAGTCAATCACTATTTCCAGAGCATTTACAGCAAAAGAATACTCTAAGGGACATTTGGCATTCAGAACAGAATATCTTGACATCCAGGTTGTATGTGATGATGAAACTATTTTTATGTGCAACTACGAAGATGAGACGGAAATGGGAACGGAACTTGGAAGTGTTTGGTATGAGATTGATCTGCCTCATTCTTTGCAGGATTATGATGTTTATTTTCACATAACCAATAATACAGAACGCCGTCAGGAGTTTGATGTGGATACCATTTCTGTAGGTACCAGGAGTGATATCAGCTATATGATCATTAAGCATGCTGCTTTTAATTTGATTTTGGCGCTTATCTGTTTTATTATCGGTATTTTTGTACTTATATATTCAATAGTATTAAAAGGCGTTAAACTCAATAAATACGTAAATGTACTGTACACACTTTCATGGATGGCAATATCAGCTGCGGCGTGGATTATGACAAATTCTAATTTTTTGCAGCTGTATCAGAGCGATTCGTCAATGCGATATTTGACGAATTATTTTTCATTTATGTTTTTTGTACAGCTGCTTATATTATTCCAAAGAGAAATGCTGCCTGTCGGCAAGGTTTTTTTCGCCACGCTTAGTATAGCGTATTTTATCTGGAGCATAGTTGCTATGAGCGTATATGTGGTTGGGATGGTAGCTATACGCAATCTTATGGTGGGAAGCCATATCTTTATGATGTTGCTTGTTGTTGCAGCCGGAATAGGGTGGATTTATTTCTTCTTTAAGACGGATTCTAAGAGCTACAAATATGCAGCTGTGTCCAATGTTGTGGCGGTTGCACTGGCAATAGTGTGTCTGGGTCTTTACTATGCAAATGTCATTAAAGGCCGTTTTTCTGTATATAGTGTTGTTATTGCGGCATATGTGATTTACATGTTTGTATTTTGCTTGGTCAGAAGTTTTGGACAATTTGCAGATGCAAAGAAGTTAAAGCATTATAGAATGCTTGCATGTACCGATCCCGTAACAGGAGGTAACAGCGCGGTTTATCTGGCGGAAGAGTTGCCTGATGAAGGAGAAGAAGGATGGTACTTTGTCTATCTTAATATTCAAAAATTTAATCTGATTAATCAGATGCTTAGCAGAAAAGAAGGAGATGCGCTGCTTAGGTTTATATATGCCTGCCTGGGTCAGTTTGAGGAAAGAGGCGGACTCCTTTGTTATCTCGGGAATGCCGACTTTGGTGTATATACTCATTGCAGCAGCTTGGATGAAGTTCTAAAGATTCTCAAATGGGGCAATGAAAAAATGGCGCAGGAACTTCAGGAAATTTATCCCGGACTTGGCGTTTCGATGCAGCATGTCATATATCCATCGGTCGCCGGTAAGCAGAATTTTGACATGATAATGGATGCGGTAATGATGGCCAAGGAAAATCCGAGTGCGAAATATGTGGAGAGCGTTAATGCCTACGTTTATACAGAAGAATGTAAAAATAAACTGTTGCATGAAAAACAACTCGAAGACGGGCTTGATGATGCAATTAAGAATGAAGAGTTTAAAGTATATTTGCAGCCGAAGGTGTCGGCAACAACAGGAGAACTTGTCAGAACGGAAGCGCTTGTCAGATGGAAAAAAAGCGATGGTACAATAATCCCTCCGGGAGAATTCATTCCTGTATTTGAAAAAGCCGGTACGGTTACAAAAGTTGATATCTTTATGTTTGAGAAGGTATGTGATTTGATTAAAAACTGGTGCGATAGAGGTATTAAGCCAGTACCTGTCTCGGTTAACGTATCTAAGAAGGTGTTTTCACATCCAAAACTTTGGGAAAGATATTTTGAAATATTAGATAGTAAAGATGTTCCGCAGGGATATATAGAATTTGAATTTACGGAGAGTGTGGCATATGAAAATTATGCTATGGTAGAAGAGATTATCTCTAAGATTCATGATAGGGGAGCATTTTGCTCTATGGATGATTTCGGTAAATCCTATTCTAACTTCAATGCTTTAAGTGAAGTAGATTTTGATGCTGTTAAAATGGATGGGTGTTTGTTTGAAAACGGATTCCCGCATCAAGAACGTAAAGTGACGGTTATAGCAGATATGATCGGCTTATTTAAGAATATGGGGCTAGATATTGTGGCAGAAGGTATAGAGACCAAGGAACAGGTTGACAAGCTCAAAGAGATAGGATGCGATGTAATACAGGGTTTTTATTATTCAAAGCCTATTACCATAGAGGAGTTTGAGCAAAGATGGCTTCTTCCTAAGAATAACAGGGAGAGATAATAGGGGGAAATATGTATATAAATGACGAGAAATTAAAGTTTATAATTGAATCATACCCTGGAGACTTTGTCATAATACAAGGAGTAAAAGCCACAGAACTAAGGATAATTCATGTCTCAGATAGTGTTCCGGCTATAAATGGAATGACTTTAAAAGAATTTAAAGATATGAAGTATGCCAGAGATGTATTGGTTGAAGAAGACGTTGAGAGATGTTCTAAGTTGCTTACGGAAGGGATCTTTGATGCAAAAGAACCGGAAGATGTATATATAGCAACGCGGGTATATCACAAAAAACTTGGATTTGTCAGAATATCGGGTGTATGTAGATATATAGGAGAAAACGAAGAAGGCAAATGTATTATTTGCGTACTTAAGCCATTGCCATTTGACGGTAAACACGGATTTATCAAAGATGATACGCTTTTAGGCAGTGATGTAAGAGATGATGGTTATGAGACATTGCGTTATCTGGTTAATAACGTATCTTTCGGTATGGGGATTTTTCAGCTGCATAAGAAGAATATTGTACGTTTTGCTGCCAATTCAAGACTTAAAGAAATTACGGGAATAGAGAAGGTGATATCAGTTGATGAGCTTCAAAAAGAGCTTATTAGAGGAATACATCCTGATGATAAGCAGGCTTTTATAAACCAAATGCAAGGTATTCTTCTAAAAAAGAAAGTAGCGGATAGTTTTAGATATAAGTCGCCTGTGCAAAGGAGATGGAGATGGATTAATTTAGGCGCAAAATCCATAGTTGACGGGGACGATGTCGTAGTATTTTTTACGCTAGAGGACGTAACAAGAGAAAAGCATAGAGATTTAGAAGTGGAAAAGACCACTCGCATATATAAAGCTGCTGTGGCTAATTCGAAGATGCTAATATGGGAATATGACATCAAGAAAAAAAGAATGCTTGTAGCTGATGATTATTATTTTAACAGACTTACAGAGCGTAATAATGCTTCATCGGTATTTAACAATATGCCGGAAGGACTCTATCCACTGGTGGCTGATGAAAGCCGCGAACTTTTAAAGGAAATATATGCTCGCATTGATGCAGGTGAGCCGTCTGTAAGCGGAGATGTGTGGGTTAGGTCCGAAACAAAAGAAAAGGCATCATGTATGCATATGGAGATTTCGAATGTTTTTGATGGCAGAGGTAAGCCCGTTAGAGCATATGGAGTAGGCATAGATGTAACCAAAAGAAAAGAACATGAGGAGTATTACGCCAATCTTTACAATAGTATTATAGAGGATAATACGGATATAGTTGCTTCCATCAAGGTAAATTTCAGGCAGGATATATGCTATCGCGACACAAACAAAGGATTTGAGATATATACTTTTGATACGGATATAACTATCAATGAATTTGTAGAGGCATTCTGTGACAGACTTGTATATCAGGAAACCAGACAAGAAGTGTTTGACCAGCTTAGCAGAAAAGCCTTGCTTGATAGATATCAGGATGGGGAAACAGCCTGTGGAGTAGAGGTTCATTTTCGAAGGGACTCAGGAGAAAAGACCTGGGTTAAGATGATGGTAAATATGATAGAGAATCCCTACAACGGAGAGCTTGAAGGAATTTTCTATTGCACGGATGTTACCGAAAAGAAAATGAAAGAGGCCATAGTTCAATATATGATTGAACAAAGATATGATTATGGCGCAACTATTGATATCGAAAGTGAAAATCTTGAGATATGGACAAGGAATGCTGATTTCAATGTAGCTCCGGATACGAACTTTTTGAATTATTCAAAGTGGAGAGAAAATCCAATGGAGTTTATTGTTGATCCTTCGGATGTCGAATATTTTAAAGAAGGGACAGACCTTAAAAAAGTTATAGAGTCTCTTGAGGATAATAATCATTACACTCTTACAATTTTAGGAATTGGTAAGGGGATTAAACGATATATTCAGATTGAATATGGATGGCTTGATGAGAGCAAGAAACGTATGGTAATGCTTTGCTCAGACGTGAGTGAGGAAAAGAGACTTGAGCAAGAGAGAGTAAAGACACTTAAAGATACGCTCGAAGCGGCAGATATGGCGAATAAGTCCAAGGGCGAATTCCTCTCAAGAATCAGTCATGATATCAGAACACCTATCAGTATTATCACAAGCATGACTGAGTTTGCAATGGAAGATATCGATAAAAAGGGACGACTTAAAGCGGATCTTATCAGGATCAGGTCGGCTAATCAATTCCTGCTTTCGCTTATTAATGATGTACTTGATATTTCGAAGATTGATAGCGGTAAGATTAAGCTAAATGAAGATGTATATCCGTATTCGGCTCATGAGACAAATGTACAAAATGTACTTAAGACTTTGTGTTCACAAAAGTCTTTGCAATACGAATATTACAGAAATCGAATTACCGGAACTATTGTATGTGATTCGGTAAGAATTAATCAAATCGTATTAAATATTATCTCGAATGCTGTTAAATATACGAATCCGGGCGGTAGAATTACTTACACATCCGATAGTACTGATTTACCTAATGGTAATGTCAGATGGGGAATGATAGTTAAAGATACGGGGATAGGAATGAGCGAAGAGTTTCAAAAGACTTTATTTGATCCGTTTTCGCAAGAGTATGATAATCCGCTTCGTCAGAAAGCGCAAGCCGGTACCGGACTTGGAATGTCAATAGTAAAGAGAATGATTGACATTATGGGAGGAAGCATATCAGTAGAAAGTAAAGTCGGAGAAGGGACGCAGATAAGTGTTTACATAGAGTTTCCGTGTGCAGAGAGGAATCCTAAGTACAGACCGCTCCTAGAAGAAAAACTTAAAGATAAGGTACAGACAACTGATCTTAAGGGCAAGGTGCTGCTTGCTGAAGATAATCCGGTTAATACAGTTATAGCGGTAAGACTTCTTACAAGCTACGGGCTTGAGGTTGATACGGCAGTAGACGGAGGAGAGGTTGTTAGTAAATTTATCGCATCAAAGCCCGGTGAATATGTAGGTGTACTAATGGATATACAGATGCCGGTTATGAATGGTTATGAGGCAGCATCAGAGATTAGGAAATGTGCGCATGATGATGCTTTTATAATACCTATTATAGCGATGACGGCAGATGCTTTTAATGAAGCAAAAGAAAAATGTATGAAAGTAGGTATGAATTACTTTGTTACGAAGCCGCTTAACAAAGACTCGCTAAAAGAAACTTTAAGAGAAAACCTGCTTAGACAGGATGCAATGAAAGAGGCCTAGAGGCCTCTTTCATTGATTGAGAGTATTGTTAAACATTTGTGAAAAATATCCTTATTTGTCCACAAGAAGCAAATAAAGTGTTACAATGAGTCGTATTTTAATGCAATTTGAGTAAGCAGAGAAGCGAGACTTGAAATGTCGGCTTTGCAAAAGATGCAAATTAATTAGGAGGCAATTAATGAAGAAAAGATATTTGTTGCTTGTAGCAGCGTTGGCTGTTGTTGTAAGCGGATGCGGTAGTGCTAATGAAGCAATTTCCAGTGATTCAACTGCTGATGTTGAGGTTAGCGTAGGTGATGACGGGGAAATCGTAACGCAGTATGGCACTGTCAAGTTGGGCGATTATAAGAATTTGAGCGCAACTAAGAGTGTAACCGAGGTTACTGATGATGATGTTGAGGCTGAAATAGAAAATTTGCAGTATGAATATGCTGAATATAACGAAGTTGATCGTAAGTCTAAAGACGGAGATTACGTTGAGGTATATATGACTGCTTCTATAGACGGAGAGGTTGTATATGATTACTCCAAGGAGCAGGATGGATACGAAATCCTTTTAGGTTATAACGAATTCGGAAAGAAGTTTGATAAAAAGCTTACAGGAGTCAGTAAGAGTGATAAACTTTCGTTTACCGTTGACTACAAAGATGATTTTGAAGACGAGTCTCTTGCAGGACAAAGCGTAGATTATGAAGTGGAAGTGGTTGGAGTACAGGAAGAGGTTATACCTGAATTAGACGAAGAATTTATCACAGAAACGCTTGGGTACGAATCTGAAGAAGATATGAAGACGCAGGTTAGAAAAGACCTTGAAGAGACAAATGATTCGGATGCCGATTATGAAGTTCAAGAAGAGCTTATGACCCAGGTTATTGAAGCAAGCGAATTTTTGGATTACACGGATGAAGTATATGAAACATCTAAGGAATCGGTTGAATCAAATTATCAGTATTATGCGGAAATGTTCGGCTATACGGATGCTGATGATATATATGAAGCTTTTGGCATGACGGATGATGATGTAGAATCTGAGATTATGGATATGGTATATAGATCGATAGTGATATCGGCCATAGCCGGAGTGGAAGATCTTGGAGTTACGGATTCCGAATATGATGAGCAGGCAGAGGCATTAGCGCAGGACTATGGATATGATTCTGTTGATGATTTTGCAGCTGACTATGATGAGTCTGAAATTAACTACCTTATATTGGAACAGAAAGTACTTACTTTCCTTGAGGATAACGCCACCATAACTGAAGAAACCGAGCAGGTAGACGAAGGCGATGGTGATGTAGAAGTAGAGGGAATAGAGTAAGGCATTTAGGAGTGAGATTAATGGGAAAATATTTTGGAACAGATGGATTTCGCGGTGAAGCAAATGTGACACTTACCGTAGATCATGCTTATAAGACCGGAAGATTTTTAGGATGGTATTATGGGCAAAACAAGTCACAGGATGAATGTAATGTTGTAATAGGTAAGGATACAAGACGCTCAAGCTATATGTTTGAATATGCGCTTGCAGCCGGAATAACTGCATCCGGAGCAAATGCATATCTTCTGCATGTAACGACCACGCCAAGCGTATCATACGTAGTACGTTCAGATGATTTTGATTGCGGAATTATGATATCGGCCAGCCATAATCCTTATTATGATAATGGTATTAAGCTACTTAACGGCAAGGGCGAGAAGATGGACGAGCAGACAATTCTCAAAATCGAGGAATATCTCGACGGCAATATAGATGAGCTTCCGCTAGCGAAACGTGAGAATATAGGCCGTACAGTTGACTATGCGCTTGGGAGAAATCGCTATATAGGATATTTAATATCGCTTGCGACCCGCTCATATAAAAATGTAAGAGTCGGATTGGATTGTGCTAACGGGAGCGCATGGATGCTCGCAAAGAATGTTTTTGATACTTTAGGAGCCAAGACGTATGTAATAGCTTGTAACCCGGATGGAACAAATATTAATAAAAATTGCGGATCTACTCATATCAAACAGCTTCAAAAGCTTGTAAGAGATGAGCATCTTGATATAGGATTTGCATTTGACGGAGATGCAGACAGATGCATAGCTGTAGATGAAAACGGTAACGTTGTGGATGGCGATTTGATTCTCTATATTTATTCAGTCTATCTAAAGGGAAGAGATAAGCTTGTAAATAACACTGTTGTTACGACTGTTATGTCAAATTTCGGTTTATATAAAGCATTAGATGAAGCCGGAATTAATTACGAAAAGACCAAGGTTGGAGATAAATATGTTTACGAAAATATGGTCAAAGGCGGGCACAGAATCGGAGGCGAACAGTCAGGTCATATTATTTTCAGTAAGTATGCTACCACAGGAGACGGTATACTGACGGCAATTAAGGTTATGGAAGTTATGCAGGAATCCAAACAGCCTCTTAGCAAATTAGTTGCGCCTGTAACAATCTATCCGCAGGTATTAAAAAATGTAAGGGTAAAAAGTAAGCCGGAAACTCTTAGCGATGCTGATGTACAGGCAGCTATTGATGCCGTTGCCGACGAGCTTGCCGATACGGGAAGAATTTTGGTAAGAGAGAGCGGAACTGAGCCTGTAATAAGAGTTATGGTAGAAGCTAAGGATGAAAATCTCTGCAATGAACTTACCGACAGAGTGATATCTGTAATAGAAAAAAAGGGCTATGTTTGTTAGATGAATTTTTTCACATAAAGTTCAAATATTCAACACGCGTCATTCAGGTGCCATTGCTATACTTTAGAAAAATCAAACAAAGGAGAATTCATTATGAAGAGAAAAACACTATTAGCAATGGGACTTTGCGCAATGCTTGCAGCATCTGTGCTTGCCGGCTGTTCAAGTAATACAAGTGAGGCTACAAGTGATACGCAGACAAAAAGCGAGCAAAGCAGCGATGCAACTGCTGATGAACAAAGCCAGGATCAGGTAACAGGTAAGATTACTAAAATAGATGGTGATACAATAACTATTGCTCTTATTGAGACTCCGTCAGGCGAAGCACCTTCAGGTGAGGAACCATCGGGAGAGGCGCCGTCAGGCGAAGCGCCATCAGATGATAATTCTAATGATTCATCATCACAGGAAGAGAGCGCATCTGACGATACAACATCCGATGATAGTTCTTCATCCGATGATTCAAGTGACGAGACACAAAAGCCGGATATGAAAGACGGAGGCGAGATGGAAGTTACGCTTACCGGAGAAACACAGACTCTTACTATTACCGATGATGTTACGATTACTGTTAGAGGCGATGATGGACAGGAGAGTGAAGGAACTATAGATGATCTTGCTGTAGATGATATTATTACAGTGACGATGGATGGAAATACTGTAACCTCAATAACCCAGGGTATGGGAGGTAAAGGTGACCGAAAAGGAGATGGCCAGCCACCACAAGATAGCGCATCATCAGACGATAGCAGCGAAGAAAATACAACTCAAGAAGACTAAACTTCAAGTCTCGCTCGCGAGACTTGGCGCGGGATTTGCGTCAGCTTTAGCTGACATATTTCATGTGCAAATCCCTGCGCATCAAAAGC
>CAJOPM010000080.1 GCA_905236225.1 uncultured Eubacterium sp. | reverse complement strand
TGCAATATATCTTATAGCCCTCACCATCTGAGTCCTTTTCTATAATGCACTCATTATGTGCAGGGCAAATGTCATCCAACCCTCTGACTGAGCTCGTCGCCGCCTCAACTGCTTCTTCATATGTCATATCCGGATTATGAAGATATTCCGTATCAAGCTTCTTTTGTGCTGCCTCAACGGCTATACGGCATTCACTGTTTTCGACTTCGTTTTTAAAATTATTCCAAATAGCATATCCGATTGGAAAGGCCAAGACAATAATGACTATAATCATAATAACTATCAGTCTTGCCACTCCCTCTTTTCCTTTAATCAGATTTGTCACATTTCTTATATTCATATGTTATCGTACCGTTTTTTTTATTGCAAGATTTTAATGTTTAAGCATCACTAGCCCGATACAAGATTTACCGTATTCATAGGCCTAACCTCCATCGTCTCCGAATGAAGCACTCTACCTTTATCGTCATAAACCGACAGAGTATATGTAAAATAATCAAACTCATCTGTTCTGTCTACATATTTAAAATCCGAAACTTTTGCTAAAGTATCGTATGTATAGAGCGCAGTACTGGCTATATATTTGCCTTTTACGCTATCAGATGTAGCTTCCCCTAATACTATATAACCCGTATCTGAGAGATTGCCGTTATCATCTACCGCATAAAATCCGGTCGTTGTATCTTTCTGGCAAAAAGTGGGGCTATAGAAACTCTTTATCGTATAAACATTTGAGTTGCTGGACGAATATACGACATCTCCCGATGTATATGTAAGCTCATAATCTATAGTCTCTCTAAGCGTCGAGAAAAGAAGCATAGACTCGGAATTTCTCATCTGGGTTTTAAAACTTTTTGTCGCAGTGGCAATCCCCGTTACCATAACAGATGCCGCAAGCAGCATAATGATTGTGGTTACCAAAAGCTCTACAAGAGTAAATCCGCCGGTATTTTTAAGCGCTTTATTAAGTTTGATTCTCAGTCGTTTTAACCATTTCATTTTACATACTCCGAATCAAGAAAATAATAGCCCTCTTGTGTCTCATATAAATATATCTGCACGTTTTGAGATTCAGATTGCGAACCAGATGTTGCAAAAAAGTCCTCTCCATCTCCCGTGTATTCATCTGATGAGAGCGCATCATCACTCTTCCACTTGAGTGTGAATGTAACTCCGCTCTTTTTTGTCGCTTCCGAAATAGAATAATTTGTCTTAACCGCCTTGGCCTTGGCATTAATCTTTGCCGCCGTAACCACGCTTCCTGTAAGCATCGACATCATCAGCACGACAATGACAACAGAAGCCAGCGTCTCTATCAAACTCTCGCCGGATTTATCTTTAATTGTCTTTATTATTTTGTGCATTAACTTCTTCATATTCACTGCCTCATCAGATTGCACTTATGGATATATTCTTCCACGTTATTGTATCTACTGTTGTTACTTTAATATACGTTGTCCCGCTCTGTGTGATATTTCCCTGAGTACTTGTTGCACTTAAAGAAGAGTCGGCATTAAGAATTGCCGTATATGATTCCCCGGATGAAGCATTTAGCGTAAGCGTCATCGTGATATCATACTGATCGCTTACCTCCTCTGCATTTACCATCGTACTCGGTGAAACCATAGTATATGAAATGCTTATATCTCCATTGCCAAACATTTGCTCTTCTATATCCAAATCCGATATGTCAATGCTCATAGCCGAGGATGCGTAGCTGCTTCCGCCGTAAGTAGATATGTAGGTTAACGCCGGTGATATCATCCCTGCCAAATTTCCGGTTGTTTTATCAACCGATAATGTCCTGCTTAAATCACTTGATAGGGATGTATCATCCTGTGCGTAGGTTCTGACATCATTAACTACTCCTGTCGTACCCTTTAGTCCCTCTCCTATCATTTCAGCCACAGTCTCTAATGTAAGCTGAGCCTGCAATTTCTCCTGTTCGCTTATCTGCCGCCTCATCGCAGTTACCGCCGCACTTACGACTGTTACCGAAACCATCGCTGCCACTAAGAAAAACAACAGTGCAAATGTTATAGATGCGCCGGAGCGACTCTTAATTATTTTTTTAATTGTATTAATCATAGAATCACTCCTAATATTCATAGGTATAAACTGTTATAGGTTCATAGAAGGTAAATGCGCAGGGGTTATTCGCGCTTGCGCTAATAGTGCTTCCGGATGCGCTGACATAATATGTAGCACTAGTCCGCCCAGATGAATAAGATGCATATATATATCCGTTTGCATTAACTTGCATTCTGTAATATCCGGTTGTTGTTTGAGACGTATTTAGCACTATGCTATTAGTATTATTTCTTCTTCGTAGTGTAATATAATTGCCTGCACTGTTAAACAGATTGCCATTATAGGACCAAAGCGTAGCCGTGCTGACAGAATAATATGTGCCGGACAGCTCTTCACCATTATCATCATAGCTCTTATCCGAATATGCCGAAATAGTCGATGATGTCCCTGTAAGAGTTGTATTATTATAATTTAATATATAATTGTTATTATTAGAAGTGTAACTGAGCACGTAGCTTGCACCGCTTACAGGCGTCGATACTTCTTTGTATCTTGTTTGAGAGCCCTTCCAAATAGCATACAATTCTATAACAAAGTCTTCATCATTATCCCATGATGCTATTGTATTCGAGTCGCTGCTTGAAGAATATTTGTTAAGGCTTCCATAAACGTCTGCAACCTGGTCAGATTCATACTTTTTATCACTATACCATCCGACAAATGTATATCCGCTCTTAGTCGGCGTAACATAGTCTGCGCTAAGCTGCTGAAGCGAAGTCTCATCTCCTTGCGCTCCTACGTAGGTTGCTATAAGCGTTGATGTATTTGAGTTGCTCCTGTAGAGCTTAACCGTATAGGTCAGTCTCTGCCATATTGCATAGTAGGTCTGCGAGCCTGTTACCTCATCAATCTTTGGAAGTGTTGTAGATCCTGTCGCTATTGATAGTCCGCTATCAGCACTTTCTGCCGTTGAATTTGTACTCCAGCCTAAGAGCCTGTATGTAATACCCGAGGTAGTTCTATAGTATCCCGATACGCCTCCGATTGTTTTTGCCGAAGTTTTTGTCGGCAGATATGCAGTTGTTATGTTGAAGCCATCTGCGGCATCCGCAATATCTACTGTAGCTGTCTTTACGGTAGATGAAGAGTCATAATTGTCGGCAAATGAAAGGGTATAGTAATCGTCAAACTGTGCATAGAGCTCTACTGTATCGCCATTTGTCTGAGTTAGATTTGGCAATGTAGCTGACGGCGCTATAAAATCTCCGCTTCCATCTTTCTTTGTATTCCAGCCTGTAAATGCCTTGCTATCATCAACTATTGTATAGACAGATTCAATATCACTTATTGTCGGTGCGCTAACTCCTGCCTCGTTTTCATATGAAACTAAGACCGCCAAGCCATACTGCTCCCATCCGCTAAATGTCTCTCCTCCTTTGGTAACGTCATCTCCGGATACATAATATTCAACGTTATACTTAATCGGACTATAGATTGCATATAGCACAGTATCTTCGGTTACCGAAGTCATCACCGTATTATCATTATTGGATTCACCTGTGCAATAAGTAGCCTCGGACGCATTCTTATTTTCGGACCATCCTTCAAATACATATCCGCTCTTTGTAGGTATAGCGTCTGTAAGAGTAGCATTTCCCCCTGCCGAGGCCCTGGTTATTTCAATACTTTGCTTATCTGCTCCATTTACATCATAGCTTATGATATGTGTTGCCCTTATGGTACCTCTAAGTCTGTATGTCGCATCTGTCTCTCCATCACGAAGAACTATGGTAACTGTAACGTTTCCGCCGCCATTTCCATCTTTCGGCCTTACTTTAAGCGCTCTGTACGAGAAATTATCATCTGCGCTTACCTTAACATAAGAGCCTATATCAACTATATAATCAGATGACTCATATGTAGTCTTGCTTCCATCATCAACCAGCTTAAGATTATTATTTGTATTATCTTTTGTAAACGTCGCATCATCAAAGCTTAGCGACTCTATGGTCATCTTCTGAAGCGATTGATCATCATAGCTTTCATAGATATACAAATCCGCATTGCCGTCAAGCTCTAAGGTCGGCGTAGTTCTCGATGTATATTTGTTTACTGCATCTTCACCAACATGTGGATTGCTGTTCTGCGCTGAATCTGATGAGCGCTTGGTCTCATTGTAAAATACATCGCCATTATCCATGTTGTAGTTAGTAAGTCCAATATCTCCATATGTAAGCAATGATACATAGTAGTCAAATGTAAATGTTTGTCTGTTTGCACCCTCACCATATGTTGCCGTTGCACTGACTATTATCTGTGTACGTTTAGACTCAAGCGATGTCACAGTTGATACGTTATGTCCGGCGCTCACCGTAGTAACCTCGGCGTAATCTGAATCCTGCACGCTAAGCGACCAGCTTACGTTCTTTGAATAATCGGTAATCTCTCCGCTTAAAGCATTTGCATAGGCCGCCTTTGCATAAAGCGTAAGATCTGTACTCTCGTCAACACCTTGCGCTATATCTGTAGGATCTGTGGTAACATTAAGATTAGCTGTAACTTCAAGAGTCAGTGTTGCCGTATCCCCGCTCAAATCCGTAACTGTAATCTTCTCGGTACCTACATTTAAAGCTCTTATAGTTATAGTATAATCATAGTTGCCGTTTGATTGCTGTTGTTTTGTGATTCCAACAATCTGCGCTATATCCGCATTTGCACTTTCAAATACAAAATCACTTTCGTCTAAGCTATCCGACTCTACATTCTTTAATATAATCTCTTTGGTTGCATAGGTATCCGATGGATCCTGCCTGTCAGCAAATATATCTATCGTATCTCTTGCAGAAGCAAAGTAAAGTCCCTTGAGTGGCCAACTGCCATAATGTACATTAACATATACATCTTTTGTATTGGTTGAGAAAACCAGGTCTTTCTGGGTAATGATTGTCGGGAACGGATAATTAAGACCGTCAAGCGCAGGATTATTTCCAGGGAAGCTGTACTTACCGTCTATATTTGCTGTTCCCTGTGTGGTGGTAACCCATCCCCACTCATTGCTAGATGCACCGCTATTAAGAGCCGTCTGTATATCGCTATGCACGGTGCCATCATAATCGGTTACCTGAGCCTCTCCTGACATTGCACTATAGTTTACGGACGTCGGATATGCCTTATCATTATTTATTCTGTTCATAGACTGATGAGACCTGCGAGCATAGCTGCTTCCACCTCTTACCATATTTTCATACATGGTTTCTCTTACACCGGCAGTATTTGTTATTGTATCCGAAGAATTGAGTATATTATACAAAGACTCTGTTGCATAGCTGCTTAGATTCTCCATAGCAATCTTGTATTTAGCGGCATTTGATACATCTATATTGCCGCTTGAACCAAGATAATAGCAATCATTTAAAACAACATCATATCCGGTGCTTGCATATCTGTCAGCAAGCGATGCAATCGTAGTAATTCCTCTGATACTTCCGGTAACAGCCGGGAAATTTACATATGTATAGCTGTTGTTTATAACAGGTGATGTATCACGACTTCCGCTTCCTCCTGAGAAGTTAATGAAATTCATGGTAAATCCGCTTCCTGCTATTCCCGCTATAAATATATTGGTAGAATATCTTCTGTAACAATACTTATAGTTATCCCCTACGCTGATTACATTGCCGCTGCCATCTACTACCTGTCCGTCATTAGTTACAGTCTGCTTGCTGAAGTTTCTGTTCTCAGCAAGCGTCTCATCGCCTACGGTTATGTTTCCTCCCGTATAACAATCCGTAATAGTTCCGTAGTCTGTTGCGCCTGAGTTCATACCTGAGAGCGCCCCTACCAGGCCGCCCACGCGTATATAATCACCATACATCGCATAACCGTTTTCATGTGTACAATTAATCTCAATATCAGCTACCGCAGAGCATTTCTCAAGTGCCACGGATGTAGCACCTATAAGTCCGCCGACATTTGCCTCTCCAAGCGTCTGCTGATTGGTGCTTGCATCTACTATCTTATATCCCGCTACCGAGCAGTTAGATATCTTATTTCCTGATGCTGTATCTGATGCATACATATATGCCACGCCAACCAGACCGCCTATGTTATAACCACCGGTTTTATTAGAAGGCGTCTGTCTCTTAATTTCAGTATCCATATCCGAATACATGATGATATTGTTAATACCTGCGCTTACGGTAACTCCGAACAAGCCTACCGTAAAGCTCTCGGAATTAATGTGCACATTCTGAATCTTGTAGCTTTGTCCGTCAAAATTACCACCAAACCAAGTGTAGAGTACGGCATCGTAACTGTTTGCCGAACTGGATGTGTACGCTCCTGCTATCGGCGTAAAATCTTTGTATTCCTGCGTACTTTCATCATATCCGCTAAGGTCATGCGTTTGGCTAAAATACCTGATATCATTGTTTCCTGCTGCTGCTCTTGTCTGCTTGGTAGTTCCTGTGGATGAAGCATATGAAAGGTATGTAAATCCCTGATATATGTTAGCTGTTGAGGTTACAAGTTCTGTCGTAGTCTTTGTATTAAAATTCCAGTTAATATATTGAAGCTGTTCTACGCTTCTTATAACATATTTATGATTTTTATTCCCTACCTCTTTAGAGTAATCTGTCTTGGTTCCATCACTGTTTCTTACTACGAGATCCCCCTCAGATACGTCGCTTCTATACATGGCATTCGCGAAAAACGGTGCCACATTGTATTCAACTGATACTGTATTTGAATATCCTGCCACTGATGCTTCAATTGTGATAGTTCCGTAGTCTTTACTATTGGTAAGATACAGGTAATTATTCATCTGAGAACTTGATACATCAAGCGGAAGTGTTGTATATGGATAAAAATCATATCCGTCTAATTCCTCTGCAAGACCTGCTGCAGCCGCAGTATCTATATTGCCATCAGATGGCAGATTAATGCCGCTTGCGCTGATGTCTGTTACATCATCAGAGCCTGATGCCTCATAATAGCCGTAGCCATACTCCGTAATAATACCGACATCATCATGAGCTGTGCAAAGGGTCGTTCCCGACATATATCCGTCTGCATTCTGTCCAATGTACGTTAAATGATATCCGCTGTTATCTGAATCTTCTTCCTTCTCCCAGTAGAACAGGCCAAATTCGCCCATGTTAACTTTCTTTTGCCAATCTCCATAATGAACAGGCTTGCCATTAGAATTAGTTACATATGCCTCAAACGGATATGCATCCGATGAAGATACATCCGATATGGATTCATAATCATAACTATGCGCACTTGTCGCCGTATCGCTTGCTGCATTTACCAGCTCATCATATGTAAGAGCCGTTGCGCTGCCTCCGACAAGTGAATATGAATAAAGATGATTTGCATAACTGTATGTACCGCTGCTTAGGTAGTTTGATTTATAGACGATTCCACCTGTAGGAGCAAACGGATAACCTTTTGACATATCACCGGATATTACAAAATCTGCTCCGCTATAGCAATAGCTTACCTGACCGGTATTCTTACCGGCGAATCCGCTTACCACAATAGAGCCGCCTCTTGGGCTGACAATTTCTATATGTCCAAGTGCATAACACTCTACAATATTTCCGACATTAGTTCCTACAAATCCAGCCACTTTTGCATTGGCATAGTTGGTTGTAACACGAATATACGGAGTATCCGCAGAACAATTCGTAATTTTTCCTGAATTGCCTCCGACTAAACCGCCCGCGTAAAGATAACTGTTAGAATAACCTCTTATCGTACCTTCCGAATTTGCCATATAATATCCGGCAACTGCGCAATTATCTACACGGCCCGATGAGGAATTCCTTCCCACTAATATTCCAAGATACATAGTCTGATTGGCACCGATATTTTCATCCGTACCAACAAAATACTGCATTGGTGAGTCCTTTGGAACATAATAATGTTTAGTATCGGCAGAGTCTTTGAACGTAGATGCACTTGTAGTGCCGTCATCTTCATTATACTCGGCCCATAATACCACGTTTTTAATTGTACCTTCGTTCCTTCCAAACAATCCACCATAATAGATTGTCTGCTCACCGTTATAATCCTTTGCTAGTACAAAGCTTATATTTTCGATCTTATAGCATCCGCCGTTATATGTAGCCACAAAGCTCGAGTCCGCAGTACCTATAGGATTCTGACGCGTAATTACATAATCACTTTTGGCATCATTAAAGAACTTCTCCCAGTTATAATCCGTATAACTAATCTCAAATGTCTGTCTGAAAGTACGTCCTTTAGTTGATGCTCTGTAATTCTTATAGTAAAGACTTAAATCATACAGATGTCTTGCAGATCTTATATAAATAGTTGCATCATCTGTAAGCTTTGGTATCTTAGATTCATCTTTGTCCTGAATAAAACCAACTGCTCTTGCAAAATGAGGATTAAAGTAATAGAGCTGCTCCTCAGTTGTTGAGTCTTTTGTGTATGTAATATTCGCGCTGTGGTAAAACTCCTTTGCGTTATCGCCTCCCCAAGCATAGTTAACAGTTTCTGTCTTTAACGGATATACCTCATATGTCACACCTGCGCCGTCTGTGTAAGTATATGCCTGATGCATCTCACCTGATGAGGAATATTTGTACGAACTATCTCCTGTAAATATAATAGTATCCGTAGTCCCATATCCCGTTACGATTGTTGCACTATCAGGTTTAGCATCTGATGCTCTGTATACTATTCCATATCCATCTCCGTATACTGCGCCCTTGTCAAGATTGTCATAGAGTGCATTTACATTACCTCCGTAAAACCTTACAGAAGACTTATCGTGTACATATTTTTCGTAATATACCAAAGCACCCGGAACAAAATCCTGATTCCAATCTCCGTAGTGTAGATTCACATTAAGCCTGGGTTGCGGATATGTATCAAGAGCCATAGAGCTCTTAAGCTCATATGGATATGTCTTTCCTACATTATCATTTACAAAATAATCGCCGCCCGAATTAAGGGCTGCCAAAAATTCGTCTGCGCTAAGTTTTGCAAATGACGAGCTGTCATCTGCATTTCTGTATAATCCATCATTCTCATCGCCGCTGATTCTCTCACTGCCCGTAGATGATGTAATGATCACATAATCCGATCCGTTAATCTGTGTGCCGGAATTGTAATAATATACATTGCTAAGATTTGAATCCCTGCGATAATGATTATCTTCATTTTCGCCATCTTCATAAACATCAACATAAACCGTACTGTAATATATGGCATTCTTCTCATCAGCGTAAGTGTATGCATAAGAATCACTTACCGTTGCTGCCCCATATATAATTCCGGCTGCGCCTTCCTTCTTAGTATCTCCGGGATATAAAAATCCTGCCGTATATGATGATGAAATATTTATATATGATGCTGCCCCGCTTCCGGAATAATCGCTGTATCCAACAAGGCCCGCTACTATATCGCCATAAATATAGCTGTCTGCATATGACTTTGATATGCTGATTGTGCCTCCATCAACATATCCTATCAATCCTCCTGCATAGTAAGTTGTTGCATCCTCATCTGCCGTATGTCCTATGACAAGGGAAGCAAAACTGTTACCGATTGATACGCTTCCTTCTTTAACCATACCAATAAGACCGCCGGTATACTTACCGCCAATCCATATATCCGTCTCATCCTTACCTTCGGTATCTCCGTCTGCTGTGCTTAAGTATATGCGGCAATTATCGATGCCGACATCTTCTGCAAGCTCTCCAAATAAAGCTCCCGAAGAGCCGATATCACCCGTATCTATATCAGGCGCAATAATAGATATATTTGAAAGACTTGCCCCGTTTGCTATATCTTCAAACAATCCTGCAGATGTCGCTGCCTTAATAGGTATGCCCGATATACTGTGATAAACATCCGCCTCTTGATCACTTAAAACCTCAAGCCCATTGTATGAGGTAAGATTATTATTAACTATAGGCTTAAAACTAACGGAGCCATTATAAATATTAAAGTAAGACTGTGAGTAAACCGCATACCAACTGTCTTCGTCTTCATTTTCTTTAAACGAAATGTCATTAACCTGCGTCGCCCCTGTTACGTCCATTTCCCAATTTGCAGATTCATCAAGGTTCTGAAGATGTCTGCCGTATCCGATATGCGCATCCTCTATGCTGTTTTTGTCATCGCTCATTACGCTGTCATCTGCAAAAAGCGAGTTAAACGTTACCCCTTCAAATGTCTGAGTTGCAAAAGTCCCATCTGAAGGTATGCTGACAGAAAGTTTTATATCTATGTTATCACCGGTCAGTAGAGCCTGATTTCCCTCTACTCCATCATAGCTTAGTCCACTTCCTGCTCCGAAGAGATTGTAAAATCTGGTTTCATCCGATGTCAAATCGTCAAATGTCATAGAACACATATATTTCTTACCGATATTTGACAATTTGTTGGTAAGGCTTTTTGTTGAATACGTTACTACCCTAGAATGTCCATGTTGATCGGATAATGTAATTTCGAAGATAACTTCGCTTGTTGTTGTATTTGAGAGTGAATATTGAAATTCTGCATAAAGAGTCTCTTCGTTGTGAACCGTAATCTCTTTATTCCCTGTCGTAGCTTCACTACCGGTAAGTGTGCTTCCGCAATAATAACCTATATATGCACCTGCGTTTAGTCTTGTGTTATATTCTCTAAGAATATCAAAGCTCTCGAAATCATAGCCGTCTGTGGTGCCGGCCTCAATCATGGCTTTTTCGTTATTTTCCCAATAAAACACAGAGTATGCGCTTCCAAGTTCGGGAGCATACTCTACTACCCAATAATGTTCCTTTAACAGGTTGTCTACTGTGGTATTTGATACAATATAATATGATGCTTTAGATGAATCATCCTTGTCAGATGATGTGATGTAATAGATATTATCAGCCCATGAATATGTGCCATCGTCATTAAGCACGGTCTCTCCAGCCCAATCAGAAGGTGCTGATATAAGCTTCGTGATACCGCTGTTACTACTCGTTTCAGAAGTACTCGAATATGAATCCGGAGTATAATAAGATTCATTCCCCGCTGTTCTAAGCCTTGTAAGCTGATTCTGCACCGCTGTATATACGGTCTGAGCTTTGGTGTCGAGTTCTTTTTGCCTAAGGGTCTTTTGATAATGCGTAACCGCAATAAATGTAACCATAGCAAGTATGCAGACAATCGCAACTACGATTAATAATTCTGCCACACTCACTCCACGTTTATTGCTAATCTTCTTAAATCTGTTTCGTAATATCTCTCCCATAAGCGTCTTCTCCTATGCTTTAGAGCCCGAAAACAGCGCCAAGATAATATTCGGTTATAAAGTCCCCTATAAATATAGCCGCTGCAACTCCTATACACAGATACGGTCCAAATGCTATATAATCCCGACGTTTCTTCTTTCCGGATGTAACCATAATAAGTGCGGATATTCCTCCGATTATTACGCTTACAAAAAAAGCAAATACTACGGAACGCCAACCCAAATACAACCCGCATGCAGCCATTAATTTAATATCGCCGCCTCCAAAACCTCCCGGAACTATCAATGCTATAATCAGCATCGGCACGCTTACTGCAACTACTCCTATTAAATGTTCATACCATGAAGCATAGTCAGTTAAAAATACAGATAATACACCGACCGCCAAAATCGCGATGTGAAATGCATCGGGTATTTCCATAGTGTCGTAATCAATATATGCTACACATACTATTATACCACACATAGCAAAAGAAAATATCGCTCGAGGGGTAAATTCGAATACCAACACCGATGCAACCGCTGCTATTCCGCCCATAATCTCTACAATCGTATATCTTACCGATATTTTTTCATGGCAATATCTGCATTTTCCTTTTAATGCTACCCATGATAATATCGGCACTAAATCAAAAAAACTTAGAGTATGAGCGCATTTAGGGCACATCGATCTGCCTCTTAGGAAATCTAATTTCTTAGGCAGACGGTATATTACGACATTCAGAAAGCTAAATATAGCACTTCCGAATGCAAAGATTAAAATTATTAATATGATCCCTAAAATAATTAAAGAACTGCTGTAATAAGTCACTACTCTTTATCCTTTTCAAACGTTATATCTGTCGTATCCTGGCTCCACTCTTCCATATGCAGTGTGCCTTTTAGCCCGTCAAGCTGCGGCATAATTTCGCTAAGCCTTACAACCTTTTCGATAACGTTTATATCTGTGCCAAACGCGACTTTAATTTTACCATATTTAAGAATGTATGTTCCATCGGATTTTCTTTTGATTTTGCCAGGAATAAGTTCATATTTTTTGAGCGTCTGCGTAATATCTAAAAGAGTTTTTAGTATTTCGCTCTTAACCGGCAAAGTCTCATATAAAACGACTTTGTCAATATCAAGTCCCTCTATAAGAGGTACGTCTTCAATCTTTTTTGAAGATAAGCCGCTTACAATACCATCTTTATCAAAAAACGCGTACTTATTGGTGTTATCTAAAACTATATAACCCAGCAGTCCCTTTTCATATACGTCAATAGAAATCGAGGTCGGCGAATTCATCTTAATTTCGAGAGTATCTATAAAAGGCATCTTTTCATGCTCTGTAAATTTGTATTTAAAATACACATAAAGCGTGCTCCACGAATATTTATCATCAAGAACCGTCTGCTCAATCTGTTTTGAAGAATAAAGATTATTTCCGCTAACCTTAACATTCTTTATAACAAAAACTTTAAACAGCAATAAAGCTGCTATTGCAATTATAGCAGCAAGAACAACGAGTGCTATGAGCACTCGTTTATTTCTTTTTTGACGTCTTCTTTTGTCCCTGATTGAAATATTCCCGTTATCTTTCACTATAACATCATCCTCTGATTGCGCTGTTTTGTGTTATGCCGTCCTCAAAAGACTGAGACTCGTTTTCCCTAAATCTGATTCCTCTTGAGACTCCCAGTACCATTCCCATCTCTGCCAACAGGAAAATCTCCGATGTTCCTCCATAGCTGATAAAGGGTAAAATTACGCCGGTGTTCGGAATCGTATTGGTCACAACAGCAATATTTAAAACCACCTGAAGTGCAATATGCGCAAACACTCCGACAACAAGCATTGACCCAAATAAATCATCGGCATTGTTAGCAATCATCATAAATCTCCAAAGCATTAGCACAAAGAGCAATATGACGCATATTGCTCCAAAAAGTCCCAGTTCCTCACATATTATGGAAAAAATCATATCATTTTGCGCTTCAGGCAAATGACCGAGTTTTTGAATACTCTCGCCTAAACCTTTTCCAAATATTCCGCCGCTTCCTATTGCATATAATCCCTGCAGCGTCTGATATCCCAAATCCGAACTGCTAGCTTCAAGATTAAGCCATGCCGTAATTCTATCCGATCTATATCCTTGCGTTAATATAAATACTCCACCTGCGGCAACACCTAAAATCATGATAATTCCGAAATGCCATACTTTAGGCCCGGCCACGAAAAGCATACACAAAACAATGCCCATCAAAATAATTGCCGTAGAAAGATTACTGTATGCTACGATTCCCACTATGGGAATAACCATAAGCACTACTTTGATATAATTCTTAAAATTGCCAAGCTGACGCGGCATCTTACTGATAATTGCAGCCACAAAGATAATAAGACCGATTTTGGCAATTTCCGAAGGCTGAATACTAAGACCTCCGATCGAAAGCCATCTCTTAGAGCCATTTATCTCTGTTCCTACAAATATTACAGCCAAACATAAAATAAAGGAAAGCAAATACGCCAGCATACTTAGTTTTTTAAGTATTTTATAGTTAACAGAAATGAGCGCAACCATCAAAACCAGCCCGATAACCACCGACCGCAGCTGTCTTTTTACAAAATACATTGAATCACCATACTGATTCATAGCCTCATAAGAGCTGGTGCTATAGAGCATCACCATGCCGAATGCGACAGTAAAAATAATCAGGAATAACAATGTATAGTCAAAATATGAACTTGCACGACTTGGCTTTGACATTTCACTACTCCTTTAAAGATTTAACATAACTCTTAAACATATCCCCACGCTGCTCGAAGTTGTCAAACATTCCCCAGCTTGCGCATGCCGGCGATAACAGCACCGCATCGCCATCTTTGGCTTCTTTTGTACATATTTTAAGTGCTTCATCATAGGTATCTGCAAACACATAATCCTTAAATCCGCATTCATCGCAGGTATGGGCTATCTTTTGCGCAGTCTGACCGATTAGAACCATCTTCTTAACTTTGCCGTCAAAACTGTTTATCCATTCTGTATAATCAGAATCTTTGTCATAGCCGCCCGCAATCAGACAAGTAGGCCACTTCATCGCTTTAATTGCTTTAATGGCCGCATCCGGATTGGTGCCCTTTGAATCATTATAATATCTAACGCCTCTTACAGTATCAACATATTCTATTCTATGTTCTACCGCCGTAAAACTTCTTAGCGCAGAAGCTATAACATCTGTATCTACTCCGTACAAATATGCCATTGCAGCGGCGGCCATTGCGTTTTCATGATTATGCTCACCTATAATTTTAAGTTCATTTGTATCAACAAGCTCAATTAAGTCTTTATCCTTAATAATAATCTTGCCGTCTTTTAGATAAATCCCTCTATCGAGCTCTCTTTTACTGCTAAAGAAAAATACATTTGCCTTTATATCCTTTGCTGCTTCATTTAAATACTCATCTTCATAATTGAGCACAATGTGATCATCTGGCGACTGATTCTCTGCTATCCTCATCTTAGCCGCTTTATAATTATCCATAGTATGGTGTCTGTTAAGATGATCAGGTGTTATGTTTAATACTGCACTGACCTTTGGGCAAAATGTCTCTATTGTCTCTAGCTGAAAACTGCTAATCTCAAGTACCGTTACGGATTCATCAGATGTTAAATCACATTCTAAGGTGTAAGGATTTCCTATGTTTCCCACAACATGCGTATCATATCCTGCATGTTTTATAATCTCTCCTAAAAGAGTAGTAGTTGTGGTCTTGCCATTAGTTCCGGTAATGGCCAAAACCCTTCCCTTCTCAAAGTAAAATCCAAGCTCTATTTCGCCTATAATCTTTATGCCATTATTTTTAATAAGCACAGCGTATTTATCTTCAACAGAAATACCGGGGCTAAGAAGCGCCAAATCAATATTTTTTAAATCTGCATCACTTAGCGTGCCCAATATAATATCTTCTTTCGAAATACCGCTTACTTTTGTCATCAACTCTGACTTGTCAAGCGATTCGTTTGCATCAAAAATTATAACATGTGCATTATGACTTATTAAAAGATTTGCCGCAGCTATCCCGCTCTTTCCGGCTCCATATACCAGCACGCATTTATCATTCATAACACTAGCCTCCAAATGACTATATTAGAAAATCGCAACATATCCTATGCCGCAAAGAAATATCGTAATTACACTAAATACCGTCACCACTCTTACCTCAGACCATCCTCCAAGTTCAAAATGATGATGAATAGGCGCCATTCTAAACACTCTCTTACCATGAGTTGCCTTAAAATACGACACTTGAATCATTACCGAGAGAATCTCCGCCCAATAAATCAAACTGACGATTACCGCAACAATCGGTATTCCCAGCATAAATCCAGCTCCACTAACAAACCCGCCAAGAGCCAGCGACCCTGTATCTCCCATAAACACTTTAGCCGGATATGCATTAAATAAAAGAAATGCAAGAAGTGCCCCTGCTACTGCAAGCGAAAGTGCGCCGACTCCTCCGTAGAGCTGATGCGATACAATTGCAAAAAATGCTGCAATAATCAGCGTCACACTGCTCGCAAGTCCATCTACACCGTCAGTAAAATTAGCACCGTTAACAGTGCCCAGTATAGCTAAAAACATAATTACAATCACCGCGATGGGGTTGGTAATTGCCAAAGATGTAAATGGAATCGGTATTATCAATGTTCTTCCGGAAAATGCAGCATACCAGACAATAAATGCAACAGTAACTATAATCTGAAGTAAAAACTTCTGCCACGCTATCAGCCCGTCAGATCTTTTTAATACAACCTTAAGAAAATCATCCAAAAATCCTATCAGCGCAAATCCTATAACCATAAGTATAACAGGAAGGCTTCCCGGATGATTCCGCCAGAAAGGAATTGATGCTGCTACAATAGCTATAACTATAACTATTCCTCCCATAGTCGGAGTGCCGCTCTTAACCTGATGACTCTTAAGTTCTTCCCGTTCTGTATTACCCACCTTAAGTCTTCTAAGAAGCGGGATTGCTATAGGCGTTCCTATAGCGCAAATAATAAATCCTAATATAAATGGTAAAATCGTCATAACTGTCATCTTATCACCTCACAAGCTTCAAGTATACGACAATTGTTTTTTTAAGTAAAGTAACACTTTT
>CAJOPM010000079.1 GCA_905236225.1 uncultured Eubacterium sp. | reverse complement strand
TGGAAAGGTTTTTGCGAGGGAGATTATGAAAAATTTTATTATCATCGCTTCCTGCGATGGTTATATAATAAAGGCATATTGTGAAAATAAATTGACAGAAATGTGATGGTTATCTGAACTTTTTACATTATGCATTTTGTCTGCTTCCACATCTCGGGCAGGCATCGGCGCCTTCATAATAAAATCCGCATCTGTAGCAGCAGATGATTTTGTGCTGTTCTTTAGCCATATATGCAAGCTCTCTTGACTTGGGCTTTTCTTGGAGATATTTAATATAATCTCCTAAAGCCGCAGCGAGCGTCTTCATATCCGATCCCTTTGAGGGAGTTGAGATTTTCTCTTTAGCGCCGTTTTTCTTATGAAGATATACGCCTTTATTGAGAAGGCCGGTTTGTGCATTTACCTTTCGGATAGAAGGTATAGAGCATTTTAGTACACTCATCATATTCTTTGCATATATATTATCTTCGGTTATTACAAAACCATCCTTGCCGTTGCCTTTTTTTGAAGCATCAATTGAGGCAATCGGATATTCAAATTCGCCCCGTTCGTAGGTAAAATTATCAACCTGTTTAGTCAAAATCTCATCTTTGGATTTGGGATCAAAAAAGTGGAAGTTACTTATATCTACGCCGGCCCTGCTCATATCTTTGCGAAGCTTTTCGGCAAGCAGCGCGCATTCCTGACTCTTTAACTTTTTAAGACGCTTTTTGATCTCTTCTAAGGTTTTGGATTTGATATCGGGCAGCAGCTCTTCGTTGTTGACTCTCGAATACAGCTTAGCTGTATCATCGATATCAAGATTATCAAGGTTGTGAGTCATACGGTCTACTTTTTGCATATCCCGAGTGGCTATTTTCCTATGAAGAGAATCTATAAATATTTTTTTGTTTTCAGGCTCATAATCGGCCAAGAGAAGTTTGTTATATACTTTGTGCATATCGTCGTCGGAAGATTTTCTGACTGCGTCATTTACAAAGGTTGAAACCTCCTTTTTCTCTACAGGATCTCTTAGCTTTTTTATATAGTCCTGATGCTTTGATGTATCGATATCTTTGTATGTGCCGATTTTTTTCTTAAAGGTTTTGTATTGTTCTCTGGTAGGCTCCTTGGGGTATTTTTCAAGAAGCTTTTGAATCTCCTTATTGCCAAGCTCGCTCATCGGCTCTATAATATCCTGCTCGATAGTGCCTTTGGCTTCGCTATCGCCGTCTGTCTTTCGAACTTCATCTAATATAGAAGCCATATCCTTGTAGCTGTCACCCTCGATTATCTTTTTGACTTGAGAATAAAGCTTTGGATGTTGTTCTTTAAAAATCTTTTCATTAAGTCGTCTGAATGCATCCTTAGGTTGAGGGTCTATGCTGTCATTGTCGCGAAGAGATTTCCTTAGCCGTTTGAGTCTGCCCGAGTCTATAGCCTTGTTCTTTTTGCCCTTGGTAAACAAGCCTTCGAGCAAATACTTGCGACCATCAATGCTGTTAATATTATCTTCGAATTCTTTGTCGTCGAAATATTCGATTCCCTCACGCTTTATGACAACCTGTCCGTCTTCATCATATAATGTATCATCTTCGATATTATCATCGTTTATATTGGCAGTCGCCTCGGGCGCAGTATCGCCGGCATATCTTATTGTGCCACTCTTGGTAGAGACATTTTCACTTTTAGAATGCGGAGCACCCTTCATTTTTACAGAGCCTGAAGGAGCCGAAACGACTTTGCCTGATGATGTTTTGATAGGCAATGGTTTTTTGGGGGCACCTGGGGTATTTAAATTAGAAGCGCTGCTTTTTGCAGCAGCATCTTCGCTGCCTTGGGAAATATTGTCATCTGACCTTGGCTGCGCAGAAGGTACCTCTATTTGCGGCGGGGGATTATCCCTTTCATTTCGCCTTTGTTCTATAAGATTTGTGATTTTGTTGTAGTAATCAGCAATATCTCCTGCTAAGAAGAAGCCGGAATCAATCATGTCTCGCAGCTGTATCAGCTCATCAAGAGACATAGTGTCCATATGCCGAGCAGCTTCACCGATAGACTTTGGTTTGGTAGCTGCGCTTTTTTTGTCATACTCTGACTCATATTTATTAAAATTACAATTAGAGACTCTTTGGGCGTGTTCACCTAAGAGTTGCCTATAATCCTCGTAAGCATTTTTATCGTCGTCAAATTCAAGCTCGTATATCTTGCCTTCCTGCAACAGCATGTCGGGCTGCGGAGTAAGAAATCTATTGCATTTAGGGCAGGTTACAACACGCGCCATATACATTGGGCGATACGTTGTCTCGACTTTTTGCTCTCGTCCCGGCGGGTAGACACACATATACAGACGCTCAGAGCATACCGGACACTTGTAGCGAAGCCCATAGAAATTGTGCCCGAGTCTGTGCTGCATAGGATCGGATGTTTCACTTTCATCCTTGTTAAGACCATAGGAATTTTTATGCCACTTAAAATTGCGCCAAAGGCCTAATCCTTCTTCGCCCTCATCAGCGGCAAGTTCTTCTTCGGCTTCTTTATTGGCATTTTCTATAGCACGCTCGATGACATCTTCGTAGCTTAATATAACGCCGTTCTTTTCCATAAAGTCCATTCCAAAACGGTGAAATTCTACGTTGATGTCAAGGGGTTTTAGAATTTCTCTAAACAGACGCATCAAAGTATCGTCGTCTTTTTCGACCTTTAGTCCCTTTAAGGCGCCCCATCTGCCGAAAGCATAAACAAGCATATTAAATACATTAATTACAGTAGACTCCTCCGGCATCTGCTCTACTTTTAGAGGATCAAAGTTAAGCTCAATGATTTCTGAAAAAACCCTGCGCCCTTCGATATCAAAAAAAAGCGAGCGAACTAAGCCGGGAAGAATCAGCGTATTAAGATTAACCGCTAATACTCCGGATGTCCACTCGACGTTCTCGCCTGTAGCTTTTAGAAGTTTTTCGAAAACCAATTTAACCTGCCGGCCGGCTTTAACATAGAACAATTTAAGATCCCCCATTCGTTGTTTAAAGTATACCATATTATTGTGGTAGAATTTACTTTTTTGTTGTATACTCGTTAAATACAGCGAAAAAATCATAAGGAGAAACTATAATGGAAAACTACAGTGTTGAAACAAAATGTATTCATGGAGGCTATCGCCCGAAGGAAGGAGAGCCTCGTCAGGTACCTATTTATCAGAGTACAACATTTCATTATGATACATCTGAGACGATGGGAAAATTATTTGATCTGGAAATATCAGGATATTTCTATACACGCCTTCAGAATCCTACAGATGATTTGGTGGCACAGCGTATCTGTGACATGGAGGGCGGCGCATGCGCAATGCTCACATCATCAGGACAGGCTGCTAATTTCTTCGCTATTTTTAACATTTGTCAGGCAGGAGATCATTTTATAGCCTCATCATCCATTTACGGAGGAACCTACAACCTCTTTGGAACCACTTTGGCAAAGATGGGAATAGAGTGTACATTTATCGATCAAAACATTTCCGAAGAAGAGCTTGATAAGCTTTTTAAGGAAAACACAAAATGCATCTTCGGTGAGACCATAACTAATCCTACGGTAAATGTATTTGACATAGAAAAATTCGCGCGCATAGCACATAAGCACGGCGTACCTCTTATTATGGATAATACATTTGCAACCCCTGTTAACTGTCGCCCATTTGAGTGGGGATGCGATATCGTGACACATTCTACGACCAAATATATTGACGGACACGGTGTTTCGGTAGGGGGTGCAATAGTTGACAGCGGAAACTTTGATTGGGATGCACATAAAGAGAAGTTCCCGGGACTTACAGAGCCTGATGAGTCATATCACGGACTTACATATACGAAAGCATTTGGAAAAGGAGCTTTTATAACCAAAGCTACGGCACAGCTTATGAGAGATTTTGGCTGCATTCAGTCACCTCAAAATGCTTTCTACATTAACATTGGTCTTGAGTCTTTGGCTGTCAGAATGAAGCGACATTGCGAGTCGGCACTCAAAGTAGCAGAGTTTTTAAAAGAGTGCGATGATGTGGCGTGGATAAGTTATCCCTCAATTGAAGGAGATCAAAGCTATGAGCTCGCTAAAAAGTATTTGCCTAACGGCTCTTGCGGAGTAATGTGTTTTGGGATTAAGGGCGGAAGAGAGGCATCAATTAAATTTATGGATGCACTTAAGCTTATTTCCATAGAAACGCACGTTGCAGACAGCAGAACATGCCTGCTTCATCCTGCAAGCCATACGCATCGCCAGCTTAGTGATAAGGAACTTTTAGAATCCGGAGTAAAGCCTGATTTGATCAGATTATCAATCGGTCTTGAAGATGCAGATGATATTATAAACGATATCAAGCAGGCATTAAAACAGATATAGATAAAGAAAGAGCAAGAGAATATCAATTCCCTTGCTCTTTCTTTATTTCTTTTTCTTAGCGGTAAGCCTAAGCGCTATCACTACACATATCAGGGCAACAATCTGAAATATAAACAATGCCATAAGCGCACGGATCGCACCGGTATATGTGGTTGTTGCGATGCTGCGTGTCGTATCTGACTGAGCAATGGCAACAATGGTGGTCGCAATTGCCGTGCCGACCCCTCCGGCAAGCTGCTGCACGGTATTGTTAATGGCATTACCATCGGCTACGTATTTATCTTTAACATGTCTTAGACCGTTAGTGATAATATTTCCTGTAAGAAACGCAAGTCCGATTGCAAATATTATGTAGAAGAACATAAATGAGAATACCCATCCTGTTCTTGGAGCAACAAAGGCAATCAGAAAAGTTCCTGTCACTGCGCTTATGATTCCAAGGGTAATAGGTTTAATCGGACCTACTTTATCAAGCCATTTTCCTGCAACAGGTGAAAATATTGCGGCAACCAGACAGCCCGGCACCATAATCATGCCGGCAACGCTTGAGCTGACACCCCAGGAAAGCTGCGGCAGGTTCGGAACAACATATCCAATTCCAAGGCAGACGATTTGCTGAGTAAATATTGCTATAACCGTAAATATATAAATCTTTGAAGAAAAGATTTCCACATCAATAAGCGGGGTAGTGCATTTTTTTGAGTGACGCACAAAAAGCAGCAAGAATACAATGCATCCCAAAAACAGAAGCCATATAATAGGGCTCCATATTCCCAGCTCGGGTATATAACTTGTGGCAAGAATCAGGCATATAAATGAGATAGCCAGCATAATCCATTCGGTGAAATTAAGCGAAATCTTTTCTGTTTTCCAGCCCTGCCTTATTGATATTATGCCGAGCACAAAGGATATAAGAAGCAAGGGAACCAAAACCCAGAATATGCTTCTCCATCCGAGAGTATCGACTAATACTCCGCCAAGAGCAGGTCCTATTGCCGGCGCAACTGCAGTAATAAGCATTGCAACACCCATAAGCATTCCGGTTTTTTCTAAAGTCGCTTGTTCTAAGATGATGTTCATCATAAGAGGCAGTGCAATACCTGTAGCGATACCTTGAATCATTCTTCCGCAAAGCAGCAGGGAAAACGCAGGCGCCAAAGCGCACAGAACAGTTCCCGCCAGAAATAATAAAAGAGCAGTGACAAACAGCTGCTTTGTTTTAAATCGTTTTTTTAGAAATGCTGATATAGTTATTACTATAGATAAGGCGAGCAGATAACCTGTTGTACACCATTGTACTGTAGAAGTAGAGATGTTAAACTGTTCCATCAAAGTGGGAAATGTAACATTCATTGCGGTCTCTACAATAATACCGGTAAATGTCAAAAGTCCCGTGGCAAATATTGACATCACCAGTTTCTTATCGTAGACGCGTTCATATTTTTCTTCCATTATATAATTCCTCTCATTGTTAAAAAAATATCATAACAGACCATTTACAATTATAACAGGATATCTACAATAAATGAATACACTTTTTTGTCAAGACTCGCTCGCGAGTCTTGAGCGCCGGATTCGGGTCTGCTTCAGCAGACAAATTCCTGTCCGAATCCGTGCGCATCAAAAGCGGAGCGTTTAACTTAAGTCGGAGCT
>CAJOPM010000078.1 GCA_905236225.1 uncultured Eubacterium sp. | reverse complement strand
GGAATATTGAATCCCAATGGTCCAAAGATAAACTGGTTTGCTCCTGCTGATGATGCAAAAGCAGCAGTTCATTTTAAAGATGGTAAATATGATGAGAAAACATCAAATCCGTCAGTGGTATACGGTGGTGAAATCTCAGATAACGAAGTTACAGATCTTAAGGTTGTTGCATATGACGGCACAGATGGAGCGATTTATGCAGAAGGTGCCGGTACTGACGTAACTGTTGATGGTGCATATATCTCTCTTCAGGGCGACGGAACGGGAATAGGTGGTCCTGCAAGTGGAGCTTCTGTTAAATATAATGCTAAACTCACCCTCAAGAATGCAGTTATAGATACCGTAGGAAGAACACGTTATTCAACAGCAGCAGAAGAAGGATCCGTATTAAAGGTTTATGATTCTGTAATCTGGTCACATGGCATTCCGTTTGGTGAAGGAATAGAAAGACCAACAGCGCTTATGTCGACTCCTCCGGCAGCGCTTGAGATGGATGGAAATACACGTACACATTGTTCTATGTCAAATTCACTCAGCTATTTCTATAATTCAAAGATTATTTGCGATGGTTGGGCTGCACTTTCAACTGAATCATCAGAAGGATTTGTTTATCTTGAGGCAAATGATTGCGATATTGTTTGCACAAAGGATGGATATGGAGCATACTCAGATCCGGGATGCCATGATTTCTTTAACAACTGTAATTTCGATATGGCTCGTATGGCTGCAATTATTGCCGGCGAATCAGATATGACATTTACAGACTGCGACGTAAACTGCGGAACATATTTTGCACTTACTCATTGCGTAAACGGATGGCCGGAAGAAGTTGCACAGGCAACAATTAATGGCGGAAGAATACGCACGAAGAAAGAGGCAATTCTTGTAAAGAGCCACAATGTTATCATCGATATGGAAGATGTAGATATCGCATCAGAAGCAGGCGTGCTGGTACATACTATTGTAAATGATGATCCTTGCGCAACCAAGGCTGATGATCCATACGGAGTAAATGTACTTATGGCGGATATGGATGTTAAGGGTGACCTCGTACATGAAGATACTACACGTGAGATGTGGGTAGTTATGAATTCGACAGTACTTGAAGGTGCAATCAAGAATGCTAACCTTACACTTGATGGTGGAAGCAAGTGGATTGCAACAAAAGATTCTGAGGTTACATTATTAAATGATATAATGCCCGGACAGATTGATGCAAAAGCAGGCGTAACGATTACAGCAAAGGGATCACAGGATTGCCAGATAGATCTTCCGAGCGGAGGAAAACTCGTAGTAAAAGCATAATATAATCAATAAAAAAGGTCGGAAGAGATATATCTCTTTCGATCTTTTTTGATGCAAAAAATAGGACTTTTGCCACATGAGCGATTGCAGAGTATGCCTCTGTTTTTAGTTATGTTAAACTAACTGTAATTAAACAACTGGGAATAGAGACACCTTATGGGGAAATTAAGGAGAGGTTATGAATAACAAGATGCAGTTTCCGTTAAGATCGCGTTTTGTCAAAAAGAGTTCTCTATTGCTTGAACATTGCAAGACATCGTTTTCTTTAAATGAAAAGAAAGCTATTAATTATCTAATCTCTAAAATCAAGCCACAAGATCTCAAACATTTGCCGGAAGTTGAATATGAATTCAGAGTTGCGGAATTTCGCGATTTAACACGTCAAAAACACAATTGGACAATCAAAGAAATCTACAATCTACTAAAGAATATTGAGATGCAGCGATGCATTGAAAGAGAAGAAGATAAGCCGGGCGGGCGATACAAGTTGCTCGATAGAATTCGTATAGATGAGCAAAGAAAAACAATAATAATAACATTCGCTCCCTATTCTATCGAGTATTTATCCGATGTTAGAGGGGATAGGTTGCTGGTTTACCGAATTGACGAAATTATGCAAATGAAGTCTGCTTACTCGCTGAGGCTTTTTGAATTTCTAAAGGCTTTACCGCCGGGAACGCCTAGTTTTTCGTGTAGTATAAACGAGCCTGATAAAGTTAATTTATTCACAATCATTGCAAATAAAGACGCTGCTTTTAAACCGATAATTCCTCAAAGTTGGAATAATATAGCTATTTTCAAAAGAAATATTCTAGATTCAGTCACATCAGAAATAACTCATCTTACAGATCTTAACATTTCCTATAGTATTGATAAAAATAAAATAAACGGCAGGGCACAAAATGTTAAATTCGAATTATCGGTAAAAAGCTATGGTCAGGCTTTATCTTTGGACAAGAGGATGGATAGAGCATATAAAAGCTTTACGCCGGGACAAGGATATCGTTCATTATATATCAGCAACACAATTAATCCGGCAAGTCGAATCAGCATTGATTATAAAAATTTAGGGATTAAACAGGTGCAAATGCAACTTATATACTCTAACACTAAAAAGGTGCTAAGCGCAGTGGCCGGAAGATACGCTGCCGACTTGTTCGCAGAGGATTATATTAGATATTATGTAGCCATAGCAAGAAAAACAAGAGGTAAAAGTGCTTTGTTTGCATGCAGGTTAAATGAGCTTGTAAAAGAAGACGAATATGGTGTAGCGGTAAGAATTAAAGGCGAATATAACCTGTTAAAGAAATATAATCTGCTAAATAAAGTCGCAGATAATAAGAAAAATTATTGTTTGATTAATGGCACAAATTGATGTTATTTGCAGTAGGGATTGCTTTCTGCCACTTTATATACTGGTTGTTCAGATGGTAGCGGTGGGATATATGTTATTAATGTGCTGATATCGACATCTAAATAATAACATAATTTACAAAGTAAAAAAGCGTCCATTCTTTGAAAATCATTCCGGCAATATTTGTTGAAGTTGGTTCTGGGTATATTTAAATCACGACAGATTTTATTTTTACTGATGCCTTTTTCTTTTAGAAGTTGTTCAATATTCAGATGCAAATGCCCATAGTTCATTTCATTCCACCATCCTATCTAAGACGATTTTATAAAATGAATCACAATACGCATACTCACTATATAGTGAGGGGACGTGTATTTAGTAGGAAAATGTCTGCTGATTCGATGTAAAAACAGAAGTGCAAATCTTTTAGAATGCCTTGCATAAAGGCTTAAAAAATCAGATCATCCGGTTCATAATTAATTGAGTAGCTGACGAGTAAGTCATTGATAGGGCAGTTATATAAAGTGCTTAAGCCAAGAAGATGTTCATGGGCAGGAAGGCACACTCCGTGTTCCCATTTGTATATAGATTGAACAGATGAAAGTCCTAGATATTCTTTGATTTCGCTTACTCTAAATCCGCAGTGGTTGCGTAAATGTCGCAGCTTTTCGCCGGTAGCTTCTAAGCTTATTATTTTGTTAAATATACTATTCATAATCTTTTCCCCCATAGTTAAGACTTTTTGCAGGTTTTCTAAAACGAGCTTGTCTAAACGTATTAATTGGTATTTACCGCATTGATATTATCAAAGAATTTTGAAAGTGAAAATAAAATCAGCAAAAATAATTTGCTTTAAGATAAAATTTACTCCCATATAACTCACATCAAGGATGTCGAGCAATGATAAAAAGTTAGGAATTATTTCAAGACG
>CAJOPM010000077.1 GCA_905236225.1 uncultured Eubacterium sp. | reverse complement strand
CGGAGAAAGAGGGATTTGAACCCTCGCGCCGGTTGCCCGACCTACACCCTTAGCAGGGGCGCCTCTTCAGCCTCTTGAGTATTTCTCCGGATTCTGAAAATAATATTGTTTCTTTATTGACACTTAGACTATAATACTAAAACTAAATTGCTTTGTCAATTGTTTTTGATATCAATCAGCTTTATGTATGGAATTTAACTTTTTTCTATTAATTGTTCTATTCTTGATTATATTCTAATACTGCTGTTTCGTATAAATTATTTCCTTTATCATCACAAACTACTATTACCGGAAAATCCTTGACTTCAAGCTTTCTTATTGCTTCTGCGCCTAGATCTTCATAACATACTATTTCTGATTTTGTTATGCATTTTGATAATAATGCTCCTGCTCCGCCTATAGCTGCAAAATACACTGCATGATTTCGCTTTATCGCATCTTGAACCTCTTTAGTACGTTTGCCTTTTCCGATCATAGCTTTTTGCCCTAAATCCATTAGACGAGGCGCATATTTATCCATGCGGCTTGCGGTTGTCGGGCCGGCTGAGCCTATTACTTTTCCTTCTCTTGCGGGAGATGGTCCCATATAATAGATTGTCGAATCATTTATATCAAACGGAAGCTCTTTATCATTGTCGAGAACCTCCATAAGTCTCTTATGTGCTGCATCTCTTGCTACATATATTGTTCCTGTTATATAGCAAAAATCCCCTGCTTCAAGACTACTCGCTATCTGCGATGTTATTGGGGTACTTATGTACTTATCCATTTTTTGCCTCTCTATATTACTGCGCTGATATGCCTGTTTACATGACAACATATGTTAACTGCTACAGGAAGTCCTGCAATATGAGTCGGATATGTATTTATATTAACTGCAAGTGCGCTTGTTGTTCCTCCAAGTCCCGCAGGACCTATGCCGCTTTTGTTAATCTTTTCAAGCATTTCTTCTTCTAATTCTCTTACATAATCTATGTTAGAGCGTTTATTAACTTCTCTTGTAAGTGCTTCTTTGGCAAGAAGTGCGCATTTTTCAAATGTTCCGCCTATTCCTACCCCTACTACCATTGGCGGACAGGCGTTAGGTCCGGCATCTTTGACTGCGCTTAGTATTGCATTTTTTACTCCTTCAATACCATCTGCAGGTTTTAGCATAAAGATTTTACTCATATTTTCACTGCCAAACCCTTTTGGGGCAAGTGTTATATGTATTTTATCTCCGTCGACTATCTTTGTATGAATTATAGCCGGTGTATTATCTTTAGTATTTTCCCTGATAATAGGATCATTTACTACAGATTTTCGAAGATATCCTTTTGTGTATCCGTCTCTTACTCCTTCATTAATGGCATCTTCTAAGTTACCGCCTGTCAAATGCACATCTTGTCCGATTTCAATAAATACAACTGCCATGCCTGTGTCTTGGCAAATAGGTATCATATCTTCCGAAGCTATATCAAGGTTTAGCTTTAGCTGATCTAATACCTTTTTGCCAAGAGGCGAGGCCTCTGTTTTTTGAGAATTTGTTAATGCATCTACCATGTCATTTGAAAGAGAATAGTTAGCATCTATACACATTTGCCTAATCTTTTCTGTTATTTGTGATACATCGATTTTTCTTATATCATTCAATGCCCTTTATTCTCCTTGCTCGACATCTTGTTCATCATCTTCTTCTACTATGTCTTCTTTTCTCACTTTTGCTACTGATGCAATAAGCGTATCTTCGTTAAGGCTTACCAATTTAACTCCTGACGTTACACGTCCTGATATGGATATACCTTCTACCGGCATTCTTATAATGATGCCTTCTGTATTGATTATCATTATTTCTTCATCGAGATTTACTGCTTTAACACCGATAAGCGGGCCTGTTTTTTCTATAATGTTATAACATTTTACGCCCTTACCGCCTCTGTGCTGCGGACTGAATTCTGATATTGCAGTGAGCTTACCTATGCCTTTTTCTGCCGCAAATAACATATATTCGCCCTGGCTGTTAAGCTGCATAGCTATTACTCTATCATCTTGCCTTAAAGTAATTCCCTTAACTCCGTATGCTTTTCTACCTGTAATTCTTACATCGGTTTCTTTAAATCTTATACATTGTCCGTATTTAGTAACTAAGAAAATGTCTTTTGTATTATCTGTAATCTTAACTTCTATAAGCTCATCTTCCTCTCGAAGCTCTATAGCGCATATTCCGTTACGTCTTACATTAGAATACTCTGAAAGTTTTGTTTTCTTAATAAGACCATTCTTAGTTGCCATTACTAAATAGCTTTCTTCATCCATCTGCTCTATAGGTATTACAGCAGAAATACTCTCATCAGGCTGTAATTGCAATACGTTTATAATTGCAATTCCTCTTGATGTTCTTGAAAATTCAGGAATTTCGTATGCCTTAATCTTGTATGCTCTGCCTGTATTTGTAAAGAACATAAGATAATTATGGTTCTTTGTAAGGAAAAGCTCTTCGATATAATCATCATTTAAGGTTTCCATTCCCTTGATTCCGCGTCCGCCTCTATGCTGACTCTTAAAATTATCGGGGCTCATTCTCTTAATATAACCCTTTTGAGTCATAGCTATTACGGTACTTTCATTTGGAATCATATCTTCTATCGAAATATCATAGGCATCAAATCCTATTTTTGTTCTTCTCTCGTCGGCATATTTAGATGAAATTTCTGTAATCTCTGTCTTGATTACACCGAGAAGAAGATTCTCATCTGATAGAATTGCTGTATATTCTTCTATTTTTTTCTTAAGTTCTGCATACTCTGCTTCAAGCTTTTCTCTCTCTAAACCTGTAAGAGCTCTAAGTCTCATGTCGACTATAGCCTGAGCTTGTACTTCGCTAAGAGTAAATCTTTCTATTAATCTTTCTTTAGCTTGCTGGGTATTACTGCTGCTTCTGATAATTTGAATCACTTCGTCTATATTATCCTGAGCAATAATTAACCCTTCTAATATGTGAGCTCTTTCTTTTGCTTTATTTAGCTCATATTTGGTTCTTCTTGTAATAACATCTTTTTGATGATCCAGATACAGATTAAGCATCTCAAGAAGATTTAATATTTTGGGTTCGTTATTAACAAGCGCAAGCATTATTACACCAAATGTATCCTGCATCTGGGTATGCTTAAACAACTTATTGAGTACTACATTTGGGTTAACGTCTCTTCTTAACTCTATTACGATACGCATACCCTGTCTGTCCGACTCATCTCTTATATCTGTAAGACCGTCTATTCTTTTATCTCTGTGAAGCTCTGCTATTTTTTCAATTAAGCGGGCTTTATTAACCATATATGGAAGTTCAGTTACAATTATTCTGCTCTTTCCATTGTCCATAGGTTCTATATCTGTTACAGCTCTTACTCTGATTTTTCCTCGCCCGGTTCTATATGCTTCATTTATTCCGGATGTCCCTAAAATTTCAGCTCCGGTAGGAAAATCCGGTCCTTTAACTATAGATAAGACTTCATCTATTGTCGTTTCTCTATTTTCTTCTACATGATTATCTATAATTTTTACTACCGCACTTATTACTTCACCTAGATTATGCGGCGGTATATTAGTAGCCATACCTACGGCTATTCCTGTGGTTCCGTTTACAAGTAAGTTTGGAAATCTGGATGGAAGTACTGTGGGTTCTTTTTCAGTTTCATCAAAGTTTGGCATAAATTCTACAGTATCCTTGCCGATATCAGCAAGCATTTCCATAGATATCTTACTAAGGCGTGCCTCTGTATAACGCATAGCAGCAGCTCCGTCTCCGTCAATAGAGCCGAAGTTACCATGTCCATCAACAAGCATATATCTTGTTGACCACTCCTGCGCCATATTTACCAAAGCTCCGTATATTGAAGAATCACCGTGTGGATGATATTTACCCATTGTATCACCAACAATACGGGCACATTTTCTATGTGGCTTATCCGGTCCGTTATTAAGCTCTATCATTGAATACAGAACTCTTCTTTGTACCGGTTTTAACCCGTCTCTTACATCAGGCAATGCTCTTGATGCTATTACACTCATTGCATAGTCGATATAAGATGTTTCCATTGTTTTTTTCAGATCGACTTCATTTATTTTGTCAAATATCGTTTCGTCCATTATATTATCCTTTCAGCCATCGGATTTTAAATATCTAGATTATTAACAAATTTTGCATTTTTCTCTATAAATTCTCTTCTTGGTTCAACCTTATCACCCATAAGTGTTGTAAATGTTAAATCAATCTCCGATGTTGACTCTTCATCCATTAAAACTCTGTGCAAAACTCTGGTTTCGGGATTCATTGTAGTATCCCAAAGCTGTTCTGCATCCATCTCTCCGAGTCCTTTGTAGCGCTGAATCTTATTATTTCCATCTCTACCTATATCTGTAAGTATTTTATTAAGCTCTTCATCGCTGTATGCATACCATACTCCCTTGCCTTTTTCCACTTTATAAAGAGGCGGTTGTGCTAAATATACATGTCCCTTCTTAATGAGATCCGGCATGAATCTATATAGGAAAGTAAGCATCAAAGTACTGATGTGTGCTCCATCAACGTCGGCATCAGTCATGATGATTATTTTGTCATATCTAAGTTTTTCTATATCAAAATCGTCATATATACCGGTACCAAACGCAGTAATCATAGCTTTTATTTCTTCATTTGAAAATACTCTGTCCGGTCTTGCCTTTTCAACATTAAGTATTTTACCGCGAAGAGGAAGAATTGCTTGATTCTGCCTACTTCTTGCTGTTTTGGCCGAGCCTCCTGCTGAATCTCCCTCGACTATGAATATCTCACAGTTTTTGGGATCTTTATCTGAGCAGTCTGCTAATTTTCCGGGAAGAGCCGATCCTTCAAGTGCTGTCTTTCTTCTGGTAAGATCTCTTGCCTTTCTTGCAGCATCTCTTGCCCTTTGCGCTAATATTGCTTTTTCTATTATTATCTTTGCAACAGACGGATTTTGCTCTAAATAGTATTTAAGCTGCTCACTTACAACTGAATCGACTGCACTTTTAGCCTCGCTGTTTCCAAGCTTTTGCTTAGTCTGTCCTTCGAACTGCGGCTCTTCAATCTTAATGCTGATAATTGCAGTCATTCCCTCTCTTATGTCCTCTCCGCTAAGTGGCGGATCTGTTTCCTTTAAAATCTTATATGTCTTAGCATAATTGTTAAACGTTTTAGTAAGAGCACTTCTAAATCCGGACAGATGCATACCACCTTCCGGAGTAATAATATTGTTAACAAAGCTATAAGTATTGTCGTTATATGTATCGTTGTGCTGTATTGCTACCTCTACATATATCTTTTCTTTTGTTCCTTCACAATATATTACGTCCGGATATGCCGGTTCGCAGCTTCTGTTAAAGTACTGTACAAATTCTTTTATACCACCTTCATAGTGGAAGATTTCCTCTTCGGGATTATCTACTCTTTCATCTATTAAGCGTATTTTAAGATTTTTGGTAAGATAGGCTGTCTCTCTTAATCTTGTTTTTAAAGTTTCATAGTCAAACACTGTTTCTTCAAAAATTGTGTCGTCAGGAAGAAAAGTAATCTTACTTCCTGTCTTATTTGGCTCACAATCCCCGATTACTTCCAATTCTGATGTCTTATTGCCTCTTTCAAATGTCTGTTTAAAAACCTTTCCTTCACGTTTTATTTCAACTTCGAGCCAATTTGACAAAGCATTTACGACTGATGCTCCTACTCCATGAAGTCCTCCGGATACTTTATATCCTCCACCACCGAACTTTCCTCCGGCATGAAGCACTGTAAATACAACTTCTACAGCAGGCTTTCCTGCTTTTGTATTAATGCCTACCGGTATTCCTCTACCATTATCAGATACGGTTACAGAGTTATCTTTGTTTATACATACTCTAATTTCACTACAAAAGCCGCCTAAAGCTTCATCTACAGCGTTATCTACTATTTCATACACCAGATGATGAAGTCCCCTAATAGATGTACTTCCTATATACATTCCGGGTCTTTTTCTTACTGCCTCTAACCCTTCGAGAATTTCTATCTGGTCTGCTCCGTATTCGTTTTCCATGTTACCCATGGTTTCCTCCTTAAATATGTATAACTAATTATTTACTTTCATAAACCTTGCCGTTTATTACTTTATATGTTTTATTTGTACTGATGCATTCTTTAACAAATTCATCTATACCAGTACAAGTAATTAGCGTCTGTGTATCTTTTATTCTTGATATAAGCAGGTTTTGCCTATTTTTATCCAACTCTGAAAATACATCATCCAACAGTAAAATCGGCTTTTCTTTAATTCTTTTTTCAACAAGTGATATTTCTGAGAGCTTTAATGAAAGCGCTGTGGTTCTTTGTTGTCCTTGAGATCCATATTTTTTAATATCAACACCGTCTATATTAAAATCTATATCATCTCTGTGAGGGCCTGCCATAGTCATTTTATTTTTAAGCTCTATTGCTCTGTTTGCCTTAAGTTTTTTTTCAAATTCATCTATTAAAGTATCAGGATTGTATTTAATATCAAGCATTTCTTTGCCGCCCGATATATCATAATGAATCTTGCTTATAAGAGGCGCTATTTCTTTTATAAAGATATCTCTTGCATCAATAATCTGTTTACCGCATTCTATAAGCTGTATGTCCCAAATATCTAAAGTTTCTTCCAGCGTATTATTAAATGCGATATCTTTTAGCAGTTTATTCCTCTGTCTTAATATTCGATTATATTTTGTTAAATTACTAAGGTATATTTTATCAAGCTGACATAGCTCTAAATCTAAAAATCTGCGTCTATGTGCCGGTGAATTTTTTATTATATTTAAATCTTCCGGCGAAAAAAACACAATATTTAAAATTCCGAATAATTCACTTGCTCTATTAATCGGAATTTTATTAATAGCTATTCCTTTTGTTCTATTTTTTTTGAGGTGAATATCTATTTGATTTACCCTATTGCCTCTTATTGTATTAGCCCTTATATGAGCTTCGTCGCAGCCAAATCTAATCATATCTCTGTCTTTACTACCTTTATGAGATTTGGTAGTACCGCTAAGATAAATAGCTTCTAATATATTTGTTTTTCCCTGGGCATTATCTCCATAAAATATATTAACTCCACTGCTTAGATTCAGCTTCAGATTTTCGTAATTTCGAAAATTGCATAATTCTAATGAATTTATAATCATTGAACAACCTTTACCATCTGGCCTATTACCAAAACTTCATCACCGGGATATATCTTCTTTCCGCGTCTTGTCTCAACTTCACCGTTAAGAAGTACTTCACCGTCTTGTATCAACATCTTTGCCTCTACCCCGGAGCCTACAATTCCTGCTCTTTTAAGTAGTTGTCCAAGTTTTATAAATTCTCCTGTTATAACTATCTCTTCCATGGCATTTACTGTGCACTGTTAAAGTTTACGGGTAATATCAAATATATATAGTTCTCATCGCTATCCTTTATAAAACAAGGTGCCTTTGGATTTACCATATATATACTAATTTCTTCATCATCAATAACTTTAAGAGCATCTATAAAAAATTTCGGATTAAATCCTATCTTAAGATCTTTTCCCTCTTTTTTTATGTCGATTTCATCTTCCATTGAGCCTATAAATGAATTAATTTGAAGAAGCAGGCTTTCTTCTGAAACCGTCATTATGATTGGTTTTTTATCTCCTTCATTTACAAGCAATGTTGCTCTGTCTATACTATCTAACAGGTTTCTTTTGTTAATAACAACTTTTGTCTCATAATCATGAGATAGCATCTTTTCTACCCTGAAATACTCACCATCTATTAATCTTGTGACAACAGTAGTATTATCAAACTCAAAAAGCATATGATTCTTACTAAAATAAATATCTACATCGTCATCTGCTTCATCAGGAAGTATCTTAACTATTTCCGAAAGAGTCTTACCTGGTACTATAACACTTACATCATCATAGCTGCTTTTAAGCTCAATATTTCTTATTGAAATTCTATGCCCATCCATAGAAACGACTTTTAACGTAAAACCGTTTATTTCAAAAAGCTCACCTGTTAGTACTTTGTTATTCTCTGCCGTTCCTGCTATAGAAAATAATGTTTGTCTAATAACTTCTTTAAGTGAATATTGTGATATTCTAAGCGGTTCTTTTTCTCTTTCAATATTAGGCAAATACAAAAAGTCTTCTCCGGATTTACCTGTAATGGTAAATTTGGCCTTTTCACATTTAATTACTGTTTTAAAAGAAGAATCCGTAGTAATAGTTACATCATTTTCAGGAAGCTTTCTTACAATATCTGAAAACTTTTTTGCATCTAATGCTATAATACCTCTTTGTTCTATATTTCCTTCGATTACTGTTTCTATGCCCAACTCAGTATCATTAGCCATAAGTTTAATCTTATCGGTAGAAGCATCTATAAGAATGCATTCGAGTATAGCCATAGTGGTTCTTACCGGAACTGCATTTCTTACTATATTTACTCCTTTAAGTAAGTCTTTTTTTGAGCATATGAATTTCATATTGTTTAATGACTCCTTTCAGATGGAAATTTCTATATATATTTATATTAATATTAATCTTAATAGTATTAGGGGCTGTGAATATGTTAAAAACCATCCTAAAGCCCAAGAATACAGCCTATAGAGCATTTTATAAAAATTTTATAACCTGATAATTAGCTGTGTAATAATAGCAGGTTTTGGTTAAAAACTTTTTTAAAGATTGTTAAAAAATAGATATTAACACTTATCCACATAAATTAATAATTATGCACCATAATACTGTTGATAAGTTATCCACTTTTTATTAACATGTGGAAAACTTATGGATATATATGAGTAAAACATGTTAATTAGGGTTGAGTTTCTTTACTATGTCGTCTACAAGTGTAGTAATTTCAGGATCTTCCTCGTAGGACTTTGTTATCTTCTTTATGGCGTGGAGAACTGTAGTATGGTCCTTACAAAGGAGTTTTCCAATAGCCTGTGAAGAAGTGTTGGTGTATTTCTTGCAAAGATACATAGCAGTGTGTCTTGCTGTAGTAAGCTGCTTATCTCGGCCGCCATTTATAAGGTTATCTACAGAAATTTGGCAGTGTTCTGCTACTGTTTCTATTATAAGCTGTGCTGTAATTTCTTTTGGCTTATCCGGAGATATAATAGTCTGAAGCTGGTCTTTGGCAATATCTAAAGTGATATCTACATTGACAAGCTTTTTATATGCAATAAGCTTGTTAAGAGCACCTTCAAGCTCTCTTATATTGGATTTTATATTAGTTGCAATATAATCTAATATTTCGTCTCCTAAGTTAAAATCAGAATCTTCTTCTTTCTTTTTAAGAATAGCCATACGTGTCTCATAATCAGGAGATCCTATATCAGCGATTAGTCCCCATTCAAAACGCTGTCTGATACGCTCTTCTAAGGCTTCCATTTCTTTTGGAGGTACGTCTGAGGATATAATAATCTGTTTACCTGCTCCATGAAGAACATTAAATGTATGGAAAAATTCTTCCTGGGTACTTTCTTTTCCTATTATAAATTGAATATCGTCAATCATAAGAACATCTACTGTTCTGTATTTATCACGAAATCTTGACATAGAAGAAGAATTACCGGATCTGATTGAATCAATAACTTCGTTGGTAAATTCTTCAGATGTAACATATAAAACCTTGGTATCTGATTTATGATTAAGTATAAAATGTCCTATCGATTGTATAAGGTGAGTCTTACCAAGACCCGGGCCTCCGTATATGTAGAGAGGATTAAAAGAATCACCCGGAGATTCAGCTACAGCAAGAGAAGCCGAGTGTGCAAATTTGCTGTTATTACCGACTACAAACCTGTCAAAAGTGTATTTGGGGTTAAGGTGTGCTGATTCAATGAGGTTTTTACGATAAGAATCATCATTTCCTGATTGTTTTTGTTCAAGGGAATGATTAACCTGATTAGGCAGCAAAAATTCGAGGTCATATGTCTTACCTGTAATGACCCCAATCGCTTCATTAATAAATATTTTGTATGTTTTATTGATATAACCGACAGCCATGGCATTATCCTGGCCTGTTGATATATATAGTTTACCATCGTCTATATAAAGAGGTTTAAGAGGTTTGAGCCATGTGTCAAATGAGACAGTCTCCATGTCATTAACTTCTTTGACCTTTTCTAAGATAGCATTCCAGTTGTCTAAAATAGTTTGCATTTAAATAATTACTCCGTTACTATGTAATATGTATGAATCTGAAAAATTACACAAATTCAACAGCTTATATAATTTTAAACTAAGTAGAAATAATTATCAACATAAAAAGTAACTATTATAATAAGGAAAAAACTGGTTTAAAAATTATAATTTAATTGCTCTTAAAGTAAATAAATACTTGACTTAAAGGTATTTTGTGAATATAATTGTGATGGTGTTCTCAAAATGGGGATACATTAGAATAACATAAGGAGGTGATAATATGAAGATGACTTACCAGCCGAAGAGAAAAAGCAGATCCAGAGTGCATGGTTTCAGAAAGAGAATGAGCACATCTGGAGGCAGAAAGGTATTGGCCGCCAGAAGAAGAAAGGGAAGAAAGAAATTATCTGCGTAGGCCACCTAAGTAGTGGTCTTTTCTTTTTTTTCAGAGATTTTAGTTATGAAATATTCTGACTCATTAAAGAAAAACAAGGATTTTCAGCATGTATATAAGTTGGCAAAGTCTTATGCTAATAAATATTTGGTTATGTACATGATTGAAAATGACACAAATACTAACAGAATTGGTATTTCTGTCAGCAAAAAAATCGGAAACAGCGTAGTAAGACATCGCATAACCAGGCTTATTAGAGAAGCCTACAGACTACATGAAGAGATGTTTGAATCAGGTTTTGACATCGTAGTCATTGCAAGGATTTCTGCGAAGAAAGCAAGCTATTATGAAATAGAAGATGCTGTTCTTCACTTGCGTAATCTTCATTATAAAAATTTTAACAAGAAGGAACAGAATTGAAGAAGATATTGATTTTTATTATCAGGTTATATCAAAAATACATATCTCCTATGAAGACAACGTCATGTCCTTATTATCCGTGTTGTTCTGCTTATGGATTAGAAGCCATAAATAAACATGGTGCTTTTAAAGGATCGATTCTTGCTGCCTGGAGAGTTCTTAGATGTAATCCTTTTTCACATGGTGGTATAGACCCTGTTCCTAAGTCGTTAAAGCCTAAGGATCACGTTAAGGTTCTTAGATTTTAACACTCATAAATATAGGAGGAAATAGTTTGACCCAGATATTACTGACACAGTATTCGGGAAGATTTTTAGGACCAGTTGCAAAACTTCTCGGATACTTGATGAATGGTATATATATTGCTTGGGATTCGTTATTTCACGTTCAGAACATAGCTGTTTGTATTATTACCATGACGGTAATAATTTATTTATGTATGTTGCCTCTTACCTTCAAGCAGCAGAAATTTTCCAGACTTAATAGGGAGATGCAGCCTGAAATTAAGAAAATACAGGCAAAGTACAAAAATAGGAGAGATCAGGCATCTCAGATGGCTATGCAAGAAGAAACAAAAGCTATCTATGATAAATATGGTGTTTCACCAATGGGTAGCTGCTTGCAGATGGTTATTCAGATTCCTATTTTGTGGGCTTTATACAGAGTTATGTATAATGTGCCTGCATATGTACCTAAGATTAAGGCAACATTTGATGACATAGTTAATGGAATCATGAATACTGATGGATATAAAGATATTATCCAAAATATTTATGATACTTTTAAGCCTAGAAATGTTAATCTTGATTTTACAGATGCCACAACAACAGCGGATTCTATTATAGACGTGGTTTACAGACTTACATCTGATGGATGGAGCACACTTAAGGATTCATTTCCTAATATAACAGATGTAATTGATACAACAAGAGAATCGATTTCGAATTATAACTATATATTCGGAATTAATATTTCAGAATCCCCATTATATGTAATTAGAACAAGTTTTTCATCCGGTGAGTATTTATTAGTTTTATTAGGTATACTTATACCTATATTATCAGCTATTACCCAGCTGCTTAATATCAGACTTACTCAGAATAATATGATGAGTGCTGATGCTGCCGGAGATGCTATGGCCAATCAGATGAAGACTATGAATTATATTATGCCGGTCTTCTCATTTATTATGGTCTTCTCACTTCCTGTTGGTATAGGTGTTTACTGGATTGTCGGTGCACTTGTAAGGACAGGGCTTCAGCTTATCATTAATAAACATCTTGATAAGATGGATATGGATACGATTATTGCAAAAAATGAAGCTAAGGCTAAAGCAAAAGCTGAAAAGAGAAAAGAAAAAATGGGTATATATGAGAATCAGATAAGACAGTCTGCTTCTTTAAAGACAAAGAATATCGATACATCAAAGATAAGCTCTAATGCAAAAGTAAATTCCGGTAAATACAAGGCCGGTAGTATGGCAGCAAAGGCTAATCTTGTGCAAGATATGAAAAATAAAAATAATAAAAAATAAGGAGGTTTCTAATGGATTATACGGAATTTACCGGTAAGACGGTTGATGAAGCTATCACTAATGCAACAATTCAGTTGGGTATAACCTCCGATGAATTGGATTATGAAGTCGTTGATAGAGGTAGCGTAGGATTCTTAGGACTTAATCCAAAGCCTGCTGTTATAAAAGTTTTAAAAAAGGCTACAATCGAAGATGACATTAAGAGTTTCCTTGGCAATGTTTTTGAAGCTATGAAACTTGATGTCGAGATAGAGATAACCAAAAGCGAAGCAACTGATAAAGAGCCTGAGACATACAATGTAGTGTTTAAAGGCGATAATATGGGCATTCTTATTGGAAAAAGAGG
>CAJOPM010000076.1 GCA_905236225.1 uncultured Eubacterium sp. | reverse complement strand
ATTTCATGTGCAAATCCCTGCGCATCCTCGCGGAGCGTATATCTCAGACGGAGATTGAACCCCGCCTGAGACAAGTTTCTCTCCCCCGCCTATGCTTTGCTTAGAGGCGGGGGTCATCTCGTCTGAGATATAAAATTGATAAATATAGTACTATTGTACCACCCGAAAGGCAGGCGCACAATAAAATGTTGGCTTTAAAATTGTATACATGCATATGCATTATGCAGTGCAGTAATCCGGAGAGAAACTTAGTTCCCCTTAGAGCCGCTTATGTCAATTATTTGCTCATGGGTATTCATAAAATCTTTTAGTTCTTTAAATGTGATATCCTGCGAAATATAAAATGTAAGCTCATAAACAGTGTTTGAGTTGTCTTTTTTCTTACATCGCATATCAATTAAATCTGCTTTCCAGGAAGTCAGCTGTTTTTCAAGAATTTCTTCAAATCCGGTATCATCAGAGGTAACAAGCCGTAAGTGGTAGGTAATATAGGAGTCGGCGCCAATAGTGTGCTTGTGGAGTATGAACATAAAGACCACTAAAAAGATAGTGGCAAAAATTCCGATTACATACATTCCGGCGCCTATAGCCAGACCTACAGCTGCCATAACCCAAATGCCGGCAGCACTGGTAAGGCCCTTTATATCAATGCCCCGCTGAAATATCATACCGGCACCTAAGAAACTGATGCCTGTGATAACCTGCGCAGCCACGCGAGCCGGATCAGCTCCTGTGGTTCCGGATAAAAACACGCCTGAGGATGATACCAGGTCGGCAAAGCCGTATTTAGAGACTTCCATAATAAGTGCAGATGCGCAGCAGACGACAATGTGTGTCCTAACACCTGCAGATTTAAAATGAAGTGTTCGCTCAAGTCCCATCAAGCTGCCGCAAATGGCTGCAAGAATCAAACGAAATATAAGTTCAAAAGTTTGATGTTCATTAAATAATTCAGTAATCATAATCTTCCTCCATATTAATAATTATATAATAAGTGGATTTTAAGGTCTATAAGGACATGTTTATCGCATATATGTTAAAATAATTAACAGAATTTGCTTAAGACTGACATGGGAGATTGTTATGCAGATACTCTATTATGAGATTTCATTTTTAATTATTATTGCGCTGTCCTGTGTTTATGTATATAGGTGGCGCAAACACTTCGAATTAAATATTACAATGATCTTTATGCTTATTTCACTTGTGGGGCTTGGGTATAATTTTATGTACCAGTCTGCTGATTTAAGCTTTGTGATTACCGGTATTAAGATTATCTACGTCGGCGGATGCTATCTTCCCTTTTTTATTACGATGTGCATATTTGATTTCTGCCATGTAGAAGTTGGAAAATTGATTCGCCTGCTATGTTTTATCGGAAGCACTGTTACATATATCGGTGTGCTTTCCGTCGGCTATAATCCCATGTTCTATAAAACAATTACGGCACTTGATCAGGGCGGCGTAGTTATAATAGAAAAAGAGTATGGATTTTGGCATACGGTATTTTATGCAGTTTTAGCACTTTATTTTGTATCCGCTATGATTGTGCTGATTCACACTTTTTTTACGAAAAAGCAGATATCAAGAGTTATTTTAGTGCTTCTTGGCATACCTGATTTTTTCTCCGTGATCGGATATGTATTCAATCATTTTATGAAAGACGGGTATGAGATAATGCCGATTACTTATATATTTGCAATGGTAATCTATCTTTTTATCGTTCATAGAATGTCATTTTACAATGTCGGAGTTATGGCTGTAGAGTCGATGGCCCAGTCGGGGGATACAGCTTTTGTCACGTTGGATTTAAAGAAAAGATATTTAGGAAGCAATCAGAGCGCAAGAAGAATATTTACTTCGCTGAATAGTTATAGATTAGATCAGACAATGGATGATGATGATGAACTAAGATGCAGCATACTTGCGTGGATAGACGCGTTTGAAGCCGATAAAGCCAACAATAAAAACATATATAATATAGACGAGAAAACCTATGTGGCCAGCGTAGATTATTTGTATGATGACAAGAAAATAATGGGATATCAGCTTAGCATAACTGATGATACAAAGAATCAGGAATATATTAAACTTCTTGATAAATATAATTTGCAGCTTAAACAAAAGGCAGAGCTTGCAGTTGCAGCCGATAAGGCAAAGGGCAGGTTCCTGGCTCAAATGTCACATGAAATTCGTACACCAATGAATGCGGTTTTGGGTATGAATGAAATGATTCTTCAAAAGGCATCTGATGATAGTATAATAGAGTATGCATCAGACATAGATGAGGCCGGCAGGAGCCTTTTGTCAATAATAAACAGTATACTTGACTTTTCTAAGCTTGAAGACGGAAAGATGGAGTTAGTACCGGTTGAGTATGAATTATCTGCAATGATTACAAATCTTGTTAAATCTGTATCTAAAAGAGCCAAAGATAAGGGCCTTGAGCTTATTGTAAATGTTGATGAAAAACTGCCTGTAAAATTATATGGAGATGATATGCGCATTTCGCAGGTCATCAGCAACCTTTTGACTAATGCCATCAAATATACTAAAGAAGGCAAGGTGGAATTTGATATAAAAATGATCTCATCAGACGAAGAAAATGTAGATATTTTGGTTAAAGTAACTGATACCGGAATCGGAATTAAGAAAGAAGATTTGCCGAGATTGTTTGAGTCGTTTGAAAGGCTCGATGAAGAAAAGAATCGTGCAATTGAAGGAACCGGGCTTGGAATGGCAATAGTTACCATGCTTCTTGATATGATGGGAAGCAAACTAAATGTAGAGAGCGAGTATGGACAAGGTTCAGCATTTTCGTTTATCTTAAGACAGAAAGTGATTGATGCAGTGCCTATAGGAGCATATACTAAGAAAAGCAGCCGTCCTTACGGTCATAAAAAGGAAAATAAACCTATTGCCATACAAGGCGCTAAGGTGCTGGTTGTTGATGATAACAAGATGAATCTTAAGGTTGCAAATCATATGCTCAAACTAACAGGTATAGAGCCGGATATTGCTATGTCAGGTTTTGAAGCTATAGAACTTATTAAAGAAAATAAATACCATATTGTTTTTTTGGATCACATGATGCCAAAGATGGATGGTATAATGACGCTTGCTAAGTTAAAAGAGATGTCTCTTGTTAATGAAGATACGGCTATGATAGCACTTACGGCTAATGCTATAGCCGGCGTCAGGGAGCAGTATTTAACGGCCGGATTTAATGACTACATCTCAAAACCGATAGAGCTAAAAAAATTAGAAGATATTTTACTTAAATATATTCCCGCAGAGTTGATTGTGAAAGGAAGAGCGGACTAATAACATGAAGTTTAACTGGAAAAATGCCTGCAGGTCTGTCACAATGGCAGGCCTTAGGCAGAGCAGAATACTTATAAAATGGATTATATTGGGGCTGATTTGCGGCATAGGTATAGGGCTTGTATCTACAGCCTTTTTTTTGAGTATTAGCAAGGTTACGGAATTTAGAATGGAGCATGGCAGTATCATTTGGCTTTTACCACTGGCAGGTCTGTTCATTACATTTTTGTATAGGTTTGCAAATGATGAAAATGACAGGGGCACTAATTTGGTGCTTGAGGCTATTCAGAATAAAGATGACGTACCGCTTAATATGACGCCGCTTATTTTTATATCGACTGTTATAACACATTTATTTGGTGGCTCTGCCGGACGAGAGGGAGCGGCAATACAAATCGGAGGAAGCTTAGGGGATTTTATAGGAAAGCTTTTAAAATTTAATAAAGAGGACAGAAGAGTGGCAATATTGTGCGGTATGGCAGCAGCATTTTCCGCTCTTTTCGGAACTCCGATCAGTGCAACGGTATTTGCCATGGAGGTATCCACTATAGGTATTATGCAGTATAGTGCGCTTGTTCCATGTGCAATAGCAGCGATTACATCTCATGTGATAAGTGACTTTTTCGGGTGCAAGGGGCTTAGCTGCGAGATTGATTTACAGGGAATAAGCGTTAGAGCAATTATCTTGATAGGAGTATTGGCGATCCTTTGCGCACTGCTTAGCATATCATTTTGTATGCTTACCAAGAAAGCAGGCGATATTTTTTCGACTTATATACACAATAAGTACTTAAGAATCTTTGTGGGCGGTCTGATTATTGCTGCGCTTACATTTGCAGTCCGCAATCAGGACTATAATGGGTTGGGGATAGAGGTGATAAAAGAAGCTCTGCTAGGGCAGACTCATTATTATACATTTGCTATTAAGATGATTTTTACCATTATTACACTTGCGGTAGGATTTAAAGGTGGAGAGATTGTCCCAACTCTTTATATAGGAGCTACTTTTGGATGTGCATTTGGGATGATTTGTAATCTTTCTCCAACTCTTTGTGCGGCAACAGCTATGGGGGCTATGTTTTGCGGTGTTACCAATTCGCCGATTACAGCACTGCTTTTGTGTTTTGAAATGTTTGGAATAGATGGATTTGCGTATTATATTATAGCTATTGCGATAAGTTATCTTATGAGTGGATATTTCGGCTTGTATAGAACGCAGAAATTTTATAAAACTTAAATATAGTTAGTTTTTTTGGGCGCATTATAAATAGTTGTGGTAAGATATTAAGAGATTTGAGATATTATCGGGTGGGAGCTCTATGGCTGATAGGATTAATTTAAACAGAAACTGGGATTTTACGACTCAGTGTAATGAGAAATTTATTACAGGTGAAAGTATAGCTAGAGAATATGCTGATTTGCCTCATTGTATGGATAATACTTCATACGATTATATTTCGCAGGTAAAATCTGACAAATCGTGCGCATATCGTAAAGTAATCTATTTTCAACCGCAGTGGGTAGATAAACGTATATATATTGAAGTTGGAGCGGCAGCGCATAAAAGTGAAGTGTTTATTAACGGTGAGCTTTTATATACGCACAACTGCGGATATACTTCTTATACCGTTGAACTTACCGGAAAACTTAAAGATATAGGGAAGAATTATCTTGTTATTAAGGTATATGGCAGCGAAAGTCTTGATATTCCGCCATTTGGTGGAACATTAGAGGCTATGACATTTTGCGGTCTTTACAGAGAAGTATATATGCATATTAAAGAAAATGCATATATTTCAGATGTTAACGTAACTTATGATATTCCCGATTCGGAAAAACTATACGGCAGTTCTGAGCAAAAAGAAGGACTTATATATTCTAAGGCAGATGTTAAGAGCAGAATTATGATAGATGCTAAGGGCGATACATCAGCACTTAAAGTTCAGCAGGATCTTATTGCTTTAGGATATGAAGAGGAGACCAGGGTATATAGCACAGGTGATGATATTGCCAGGCTGGCTGAATACCGCGAGATTAGAACCAGTGGCAAGGCTGATTATGTAGAACTTAACATGAAGTTGTCTCACATACGTATCTGGGATGTGACATATCCGGCCTTGTACGAGATGGTAACAAGGCTTTACAGCGGTGATAAGATTATCGATGAGTATAGATGTAAAATAGGCTTTAGAAGGACCATCTTTAGAGGGGATGGATTTTATCTTAACGGACGAAGAGTAAAGATTAGGGGGCTTTTAAGACACCAGAGTTATCCTTATGCCGGATATGCACTGCCGGCATCTATACAAAGGCTGGATGCAGATATTCTCAAAAAAGAATTGGCGTTAAATGCCGTAAGAACTGCTCATTATCCTCAGTCATATCATTTTTTGGACAGATGCGATGAGCTGGGGCTTTTAGTGTTTACACAGATTCCCGGGTGGAGATATTTAGGAGGAGAAGATTTTAAAAAACAGACTGTAATTAATCTTCAGGATATGATAGTAGAGCAAAGAAACCATCCATCCATAGTGCTTTGGGGAACAAGAATAGATGACAGCGCAGATGATGATAAGCTTTATGCACAGACTAATGATCTTGCAAAGGCATTAGATCCTGACAGAGCAACTTGCGGCGTGCGCTGTTTTAATGAAAGTCATCTTTTAGAAGACGTATTTGCATATAATGATTATTCGTATATGGGAAGAGGAATAGGATGTGAGAGGAAAAGCGATGTATTAGAGGATCAGACTACTCCATATATAGTCAGTGAATATGGTGGTTATAATTATATAGCCAAGCCTTTTGACAATGAAAAGATCAGGTCTTTACAGGCGCTTTATCATGCAAGAATACTTGACGGACTGATATCGCAAGAGACAATAGCAGCGTCTTTTGGCAGAAGTATGTGTGATTATAATACTTACATGGAATTTGGAAGCGGAGATAATATTTGCTATAGCGGGATTATGGATATGTACAGGAATCCCAAAATGGCAGCAGCCGTATATTCATGCTTTAACGATAAACGCATAGTGCTCGAGCTCTCGTCTGAATTTAACTTAGGAGATATAGAGGGCGGATGCTTTGGGAAAATATATATTTTTACAAATGCCGACAGCGTCAGAATGTATAGAAATGATGAGTTTATAAAAGAGTTTAACCATGAAGATTGCGGATACGATAATCTGCCATATGCACCGATACTGATAGATGATTATATTGGAGAGCGGCTGTTTGACGGCGAGGAATTCTTGCAGGAACAGGCAGACTATCTTAAAGATGCGCTTAATGGACTGGCGATATTCGGATCAGAGTCACTAAAGAGAATAGATCGCAAGAAAGGTTCTAGACTTTTTAGGAAAAACGGAATGACCACTGAGAAAATATATGAGTTGTATGGCAAGTATATAGGAGGCTGGGGCGACAGATGCTCAAGATTTAGATTTGATGCAATTAAGGACGGTAAAGTTGTAAAAAGCATTATAAAAGAGCCGGCTTGTGAAAAACATTTAAGAGTCAGAATAGATCACTCGCATCTTAAGGAAGGCGATACTTATGATGCAGTATTATTGAGGTTTTCCATGGTTGATCAAAATGGAAACCTGCTTTCGTATTATAACGAACCGGTACAGGTTACAATTAATGGAATGCTTGAGCAAATCGGCCCAAGGACGCCTATGATAAGAGGAGGTCTAGGCGGCGTTATTCTTAAGACGTTAGGTACTACAGGAGTGGCAACTGTTACGTTAAAGGCAACGGGTGCTCCGGCCGTCAGAGCTAAATTTGTCATAGAATAGAAGATAAAGGATGTTTTATTTAAGAATTCCCTATTTTTTCGGTGATTTGTGCCGAAGTATTAAATAGGTGATTATTTATGAAACATTTTATAGGTAAATTTATTTATACATTAAGTGCATTACTTATAGTGGCGGGTATTTCTTATCCCGGCGCACTTATGTGCGCAAATGCCGCAGAAGAAAACAATGATGTGAACGTATCAGACGGTGTCTGCAGCCAAAGAGCATATCTTTTGGCCGAGACATATAGCACAACATCTAATATCTTATACGGAACGGATAATGATGTTAAATACTTAGGCGCAGCTCTTAGCGCTCTTAACAGTCCTTACGAGGTTAACAGCGCAATAGATGTATCTAAGGAGGAGGCTATAGAGGGTATCAAGACGGCATTTGCCCATGCTGATGCAGATGATATATCATTGTTTTATTTTGCCGGTCACGGCGTATCATCTACGGGCGCTTTAGTATTTGTATCAGATGACGGATATGAATATATGACTATAGAGGAGCTTTGTGATATATTAAGCGGTGTCGAGGGCAAGGTTGTTGTGATGCTCGATTCGTGCAGCAGCGGTGTGGCAACATCGGTGTTTGGCAATGCGAAAGGCTCGGCCGCATCCAAAGACGCTGATGCAGATGATTTTAATAAGGCTGTTGTAAAACAGTTTGCTAAGGCACAATCTACAGCAGAAGACGACAACTCATCCAAGTTTTATGTTTTGGCAGGATGCAGTGAGGATGAGGATGCATATTCAGTAAGCGTTGGATATGATTCCGATAATAATAAGTTATATTGTGGTCTGTTTACCATTGCTTTAGAAAAAGCAATAGGATATGACTATGCTTATGAAAGCCGCACAGGGGGGCTTGACGCAGACGCAGATATAGATAATAATGTATCATTAGCGGAATGTTATGACTATACATATAATTATGTTGCTCAGAATTTGTCGTCGGAGTTTTCGCAGCATGTAAGCGTATACTCAGAGGATGGGGCGCAGGTGATTTTTAGCGATGGAGACTTAGTTTTCGAGGCCGCTGATGATGGCGATAGCGCAGATACATCCAGTGATACTTCTGCAGATGATTCTACTTCGGATAGCGAACTTTTAAGCGGTAAGCTAAGTATCCTTACTACAGCTAAGAAGATTAGCGCATCAAGACTTTCCTTATCAAAGGTTACATTTAAGATTTCGGCAGCATCATCAACAGGGCAGAAGATTATATTCAAGAAATATAAAACAAGCGGCAAATATAAGGCTATAACTGTTACAAAGAATGGTAAGGTGACCTTGAAAAAGGGGACAAAGGCCGGAGTATATAAGATTATAGTAAGAGCAAAGGCAAACAGCACTTATGCTGCAAAAGAGAAAATATTTAAGATAACTGTGTATTAGAGTAAGAGGTGAATTACTATGATGAAGGTAATCGGAATCATTATAGTATTAGCGATAATGTTTGTATGCTTCTTGATTTTTGCAAAGAGTGACAGTCCAATGGGGTGTGATGGGTGCTCGGGAAATTGTGAGGCATGCATTAGGAAGGTTGAAGAAGAAAAAAACAAGAATGAAGGGACATGATTTATCACAAGGTAGTGTACTTAAGACCTTGGTTCTATTTGCAATTCCATTTTTGATAGCTAATATTCTGCAGTCGCTATATGGGGCTGTAGATCTTTTTGTTGTGGGGAGATTTTGTTCGGCTGATGCCCAGGCAGCGGTATCTGTAGGAACACAGGTGACGCAGATTGTGACATCTTTAATCACCGGTCTTACGCTCGGTAGTACCGTTCTTATCGGAAAATATACCGGTATGAAGAAAATGGATGATGTAAAAAAACTTATAGGTACATCATTTGTACTATTTGCTATAGTTGCAATCGTAATTATGATTGCAATTTTACTTATACTAAATCCACTCCTTAACGCGCTAAACACTCCGGAAGAGTCGTTTGAATATGCGAAAAGATACGTATCCATTTGCATGTACGGAAATATTTTCGTATGTGGATATAATGCTATCAGCTCAGTGCTAAGAGGCTACGGTGATTCTACCAGGCCGATGATTTTTGTAGCCATTGCATGTATTATCAATATAGGATTGGATTTTTTATTTGTAGGTGCAATGTCTATGGGAGTGGAAGGGACTGCTCTTGCAACAATAGTCGCTCAGGGTGTGAGTATGATAGTGGCTGTTGTTTACCTTAAGAAGAAAGATTTTATATTTGATTTCAAACTTGCAAGTTTTAGACCATACTCAAGATATGTAAAGGAAATTGCAACCGTCGGAATACCTATTTCGTTTCAGGAGCTTATGGTCAGAATTTCATTTTTGTATCTTATGACCGTAATGAACAGATGCGGTGTTTATGCTGCAGCCGTTTATGGCGTGGGAAGCAAATATGATGTGTTTGCGATGCTTACGGCCACATCTATGGCCAATGCGCTAGCTGCGATTACCGCTCAAAATTATGGGGCGAATAAACCCGAAAGGGCCAGGAAGTCACTTTGGCAATCGCTTGGTATTGCGCTTGTTGTATCATTTTGTTTTTGGATTTGGGCACAGGTATCCCCGGAATCTATGATAGGCGTATTCTCTGGCGATGCTGATGTTATTGCGGCCGGAATACCGTTTTTTAAGGCGTGTTCCTATGATTATTTTTTGGTATCGATAGTGTTTGTGCTTAATGGATATTTAAATGGGCGACAAAAAACCGTCTGGACGATGATATCCTGCTGCATAGGTGCTCTTGCACTAAGAATCCCGCTCGTTCATTTGTTTGGGACATTGTATAGTGATGACCTGGGCAAACTGGGAACCATAGCTCCGACGGTTTCTGCCGTGATGGCGTGTTATACGCTCATCTACGTGGTTATTGACGCCAAAAGAGAAGGAAGACGTAAAACCATATAAGGAAGTATGAAGTATAAGTTATTTTTGCATTTCTTCATTAAGTAACTTTGAAAAAGGATCGGTTTCTGCTTCTTTGTCTTTCTTTGGTGAGAGAATCATAAGAGTGCTCCCGTTCAAATCACTGTTATTTGAAGGGGTCATTCTTTCTACTCTGTAAAAATTTGCGTTAAGATTAAATAATGTGCTTTGCATGCTATCCATGCTATCATCCTCCTTGACGCAGTCACCTGAAGGTGATTACAATAGAACTTATTCAGACATAAGCTGATGCAGTTCCAAATCCGTGTAATAAAAAGTTAAGCTCATCATATCTTGCTGTTAACATTTTATCACAATATCTTGTGGTTGACAAGTTTTTGTTGCATAGACGGTCTGAAAATTCAAAAGTTTATCAAAAGTTTTCAGAAAGTTTATAAAATTTTTATAAATAGGCTGACGTACTTATGAAGATTTTTAGAAAATGTAATTGCAAACAGATATTATATATATTAACCTGCGTATACATATCCTTGATATTCAGTGTTTTTTTGCTGATTGAGTATAATGGATATGCTGATATAATGTACGCTAAATCCCTTTTCTTTTGGGAAGTGACGAGCGGATATCTGTTGGTGGCAGCTTTATTAATAGCGATAGAAATGATAAGAACTAAAGAGAGTATCTATCTAAGAGATATGGATGCTACGGATTACCTTGTTCTTGTTTTTGCTATCGTTATTTTTATATCCTTTTTGACAAGCCCTGATAAATATGCTTCATTTTGGGGAATTGAAGGAAGAATGTGCGGTGTATTTACTTTGCTCGAATGCTGTGGATTATACTATGTGATACGACATAGAAGCAAGATGGGTATTAACAAGGATGGAACCGGAGTTAAGATTGTTGTTACAGTAATGGTTTTATCGTTAAGCTTTGTATTTATAATAGGAATATTTAATCATATTGGATTTAATCCTTTTGGACTTTGCTCTACATATGAATACCAAAGGAGCCGATTTATATCAACATACGGAAACAGGAACACTTTTGCATCATTAGCGCTGTTATCGTGTTCAATCTCAGCGCCGATGTTTGTGCTTTCGAATATTAAATTTACGAGACGTATAAGCGCAATATTTACGTATATAAGCCTTATGGCAATATATGCATCTGTTTCGGATGGAGCATTGCTCGGGCTTTTTGTTTTAACGATTATACTGTTATTTTACGTATTAAAAGATGTGAAATTGCTGGCAGGATTTTGGGAGTTTGTATTATTAATAGGCCTATCAGCTGCCGCAGATTTTGTATTAAGGACAATTGCGCAAGATAGAGCTTGGATTGTAACCGGAATACTTAAGATTATATACAAGTATAATATTGAATATGCGCTTATCGCAGTATCGATTTTGGGGATAATAATTTGCCGCTATATGATAAGGCAAGGCAATAATAAGATTAAACCGTTTGTAAGAAAAGCAGTGTTTATTATAATAGGAGTCTGCATTGTAACGGGAATCATAAGTCTGATATTTATAAATGGATTCATGAGCGAAGATCAAATTGGCAAAACGTTTGGAGCGCTTGCGGATTATATTGTTTTTTCGGAAAAATGGGGCACTAATAGAGGCGGTATATGGATAGGCGCTATAGCTGTATTTACAGCGATGCCATTTGTATCTAAAATATTTGGGTACGGACCGGCGCTCTTTGGCAGGGGGCTCTTAGAGTATGTTGATGAAGATAAACTTCCGGATACAAAGGGCAATTTAATTGATGCGCATAATGAGTTCCTTCAATATCTGGTTACATGCGGAATCATAGCAGCCATAGCTTATGTGGGAGCATTAATAAGCGTTATGCTGTCACGAAAAAAATATCCGCCTATAGTTTGTTTTTGTGCATGTTACCTGACTCAAGGGTTTACAAATAATATACATATTTATATAGAGCCGCTGTTTGTAATCGTGCTTTCTGCGCTGCTCTCAATGAGCGAAGAAGGTTAAGCGCACACTTGCAGATTTTACGGTATGAAGTTATACTAGCTAAATATGGTATTTAACAAATTATAAGTAAAAGAGGTAAACGGTTTATGAGTATAGAATTCGAGAGCCTTAAAAACATACGAGATCTTGGTGGTATGACTACAAAAAACGGCGGCGTTATAAAAAATAACAGCCTGTATAGAAGCTCTCATTTAGGAAGTGCATCAGATGGCGATATTATTAAACTTGCGCAGTTAAATGTCAGACATGTTGTAGATTTTAGAACTGAGTCTGAAGTGGCGGAAAGACCCGATCGTAAAGTTGAAGGTTCAGATTATCATCATTGGTCTGCGCTTACCGATAGAAAGCTTGGAATTACACTTGATAAAGATAGTGCCGGGCAGCTGGCTAAGACAGTTGAGCATTTTTTGGCAAGCAAGGGGCAGGCAAAGAGGGATATGCTTGATTTGTATGTAAGTCTTATAGAGGATGAGGCAGGAATAGCAGCTTACAGAAATTTTCTGACGCTTTTATCCACGCAGCCCGAGGGTGCCGTTCTTTGGCATTGCTCTTTGGGAAAGGATCGGGCAGGCCTTGCGACAATGTTTGCACTTGAATGCCTGGGCGTATCAAAAGATGACATTATAGAAGATTATCTTAAAACAAACGGAAATATTAACGACAGAGTGGAAGAATTTATCCAAAATGCGCAGGAAGTCAATTCTGACCCGGATGTACCTTATGTTGTAAGAGATTTACTTACAGCTGATAGGGATTATATAGAAAAGATATACAGTTATGTAAGTGATAAGTATGGCACAATGAAGTTATTTATATCCGATTGCCTTGGAATATCGGAAGAAATGCAGGATAATATCAAAAAAAGATATTTGAATATTTAAAGAGGCAGATTATGACACTTAAGAGGTTTCATGTGCCGAAAATGGCACTTGGCAGCGATGACGCACTTAATATAATAATAGTCGGATGCGGTAAGGTTGGAACTACACTTGTAGAACAGCTGACCGCAGAGGGGAATTTGGTTACGCTGATAGATCATAATGCGCAAAAAGTAAATGATATTTCATCTACTTATGATATTTTGGGAATTGTAGGTAACGGTGCGAGTTACAACATACAAAAAGAAGCCGGTATTGATAATGCGGATCTTATAATCGCTGTTACAGATTCGGATGAGCTTAATCTGTTATGCTGTACGGTTGCCAGACGCGTTGGGAAATGTGCGGCCATAGCCAGAGTCAGAACGCCGGATTACAGTAGCGAGATTCCATATCTTCAGGACAAGTTAGAACTGGCGATGATTATCAATCCTGAGATGGAGGCGGCGCTTGAAATATCAAGAATAATATCTTTGCCTTCGGCATTAGAGGTTGATTCTTTTGTTCACAGTATGGCAGAGTTAATTAAATTCAAGATTGAACAGTTTAGCCCGTTGATATCAAAGAGCGTAGCGCAGATGGCGATGAGCGTAAAAGAAAACTTTATATTTGCTGCCGTAGAAAGAGATAAGACAATATATATACCTAAGGGAGATTTTGTCTTT
>CAJOPM010000075.1 GCA_905236225.1 uncultured Eubacterium sp. | reverse complement strand
CTGTTTCTTAACATTGTATTCGTAGTTCTTCAGATTTTGGTAACTACTGTTTTTGTTATGGGCGAAATGAAGAGCATTATAGATAACGGTGTGATGAGACAGGATATGAAATTTATATATGAATCAGGGATTCGTATGCTTCTTTTGTCTCTTTTAGCATGCGCTATTACCGTTGTGGCATCCAGATATTCTGCTGTTATAACGGCAAGTATCGTCTATAGGCTTCGCAAAGACTGTTATGAAAAAGTACTTTCAATGTCGCCGCAACAAATGAGCGAGTTTGGAGAATCTACAATACTTAACAGAACAGTTTTGGATTCGACTCAGATACAGCTGCTTATGATCAATATAATGAGGACGAGTCTGATAGTACCTGTGCTTATTATATGTATGCTGGTACTGATTTTTCGGATGAACCGCACCATATTCTGGATACTCTTTATAATGTTTATGATTACCGTATTGTTGCTCGTCATTATAGGAGCAAGGTCTAAGGATCCATTTGAGATGCTGCAGAACAAGGTGGATCATATTAATCTTCTGATGAAGGAGAAGATTACGGGTATACGTTCTATTCGTGCATTTGGAAATGAGGAGCTTGAATTTAACAGGATAAATAAAGCGGATGAAGAAGCAAAAGAAGCTGCCATCGAGGCAAACAGACATATTAATTTCCTATCTCCAATGTCAATGGTTATTATGAACTGGGCAGTTGTGCTGATTTATCTTGCCGCTTCAAAGCAGCTTAGAATGGGAATGGCGAATATCAGCGATTTACTCTTGGTATTTCAGTATTTGGGATATTTCATTACATCCCTTGCAGTAATCCCATTTATGGTAAATCTTATGCCAAAAGTAGTGGTAGCCTGCAAAAGAATTAGTGAGCTTCTAGAGGTTGATACAGAAGATAAGACGAGCGAGCAGGCCATAGAGGGGATTGAGAGGGGCGAAATAGTTTTTGATGATGTGATTTTCGGGTACAGCGGAGCCATAGATGTGGTAACAAATATTTCGCTGACTATTCCCGCAGGAAAGACGACAGCTATAGTCGGAGCTACGGGCAGTGGTAAATCTACTCTTATAAATCTTATTATGGGATTTTATAAGCCGACATTTGGTGAAATCAGGGTGGATAATGTGCCTATTCGGCAGAGAAATTTAGAAGAATATAGGAGACATATCGCCTATGCTACTCAGAAGTTGTTTGTTTTTGCGGATACCGTAAAAAACAATATTTCTATGTATGATGAGAACATGTCAAATGAGACAATCGACAACGCCTGCAAGGCGGTGTGCTTTGACGAAGTAGTAAAATCGCTGCCAGATGGAATTTACACAGAGCTTAACGAAGGCGGAAAGAACCTTTCAGGAGGGCAAAGACAGAGACTTAGCCTAGCAAGAGCCGTGGCCAAAGAAGCGCAAATATATATTTTCGACGATTCGTTTTCAGCACTTGATGCAAGAACGGAAACAGCAGCCAGAGAAAATATCAGAAAATTTTTAGCAAAGAAAACGGTGATTATGGTTGCGCAGAAAATTGACACCATAAAAGACGCAGATAGAATTGTAGTTTTAAAGCAGGGGCATATAGTGGGAATCGGAACACATGACGAGCTGCTTTCTTCTTGTGAAGAATATAAAGATATATATGCAACGCAGAATTACACTTAAAAGTGTGTTATACGCTGCGGAGGGGACCAAAGTGAATGAAAAAGAAAAAAAATCATATATAAAAAGAATAGTAGCCGATATCGGCAAAAGTGGACGCAAGCTGTTTGTTCTTTCGCTTATAATTATTGCCATCGCTAAAATTGCACTTGCCATTGCGCCTAGGATATCCGGAAATATTACAGAGTCACTGGCCTCATTTGCACAAAACGGGAGCCTTGACACTAACCGACTGATAAATTCTTGCATCATTGTAGCAATACTCTTCTTGATTGGATATGGCGCAGATGGGTTTATCAATAAAAACATGGTCAGTATTTCACAGATGCTGGTTTTTAAGCTGCGAGATGATGTATCAAAAAAGCTTAATCGCATGCCCATCTCTTTTGTAGATACACACCCGACAGGCGATATACTATCTCGCATTACAAACGATATGCTGACCCTGTCAAATTCGATAGAATCAACCATGCCAATGCTTGTCGGGAATATGTTTCTTCTTGTATGTCTTGTGTGCATTATGTTTGCTACAAACTGGAAGCTGACACTGATCTATCTGATTATATTGCCATCAGGTATGGCGCTTACGGCATTTATTGCTAAGAAGACAAACGGGTTATTCTTAAAGCAGAATGAGGCTATGGGGGATTTAAGTGCGAAGCTTAGCGATAGCTATTCTAACCATTTATTGATAAAGGCTTTCGGGTGCGAAAATAGCAAACTGCAATCGCTAGGTGATGCAAACCGTAAGAATTATAAAGCTTATGTAAAGAGCAGATTTATATCTGGATTTGTCATTCCGTTATCTGCATTTATTAACAATTTTGCTTTTATATTTTTATGTATAATAGGCGGAATTTTTTTAATTAAGGGCAGCCTTACAATAGGAGAATTTCAGGCGTTTATCTTTTACGGAAATATGATAGGAACTCCGCTTACCTCGCTTGCCTCATCTATGAATAACATTCAAAATGGCATCTCTTGTATCAGAAGAATTTATGAATTCTTAGATGAAAAGGAGGAAGCTAAAGAGCAGGATAAGCAAGAGCTGTATGCCGATAATATCAAAGGCGAAGTAGTATTTGAGCATGTTGCATTTGGCTATATTCCAGGCAAAAAGCTGATGGAGGATGTGAGTTTTAAGGCAAAATCCGGGCAGATAATGGCAATAGTTGGGCCCAGCGGCGCAGGGAAGACAACGCTTATCAATCTACTCATGCGCTTCTATGAAATATGGGACGGAAAAATACTGGTGGATGGCATCGATACACAGACAGTAACAAAAAGCAGTTTAAGAAACTGTTTTGGTATGGTGCTGCAGGATAGCTGGATTTTTGATGGAACAATAGCTCAAAATATTGCATACGGGAAGCCGCAAGCGACAAGGGAAGAAATTATCCGGGCTGCAAAAGCTGCCTCATGCGATACTTTTATTGATAAGCTCCCTATGGGATATGATACGCATATATGTGATGAGAATGAATTGTTATCTGCCGGTGAGAAACAGCTTATATCGATTGCTCGAACACTTATATCTGATCCTGACATACTGATACTTGACGAGGCGACATCACAAGTAGATACAAAGACCGAGGAACTTATAACTTCTGCAATGGGAAAACTGATGGAAAATCGGACAACATTTATAATTGCACACCGTCTATATACCATCCGAAATGCGGATCAGATTATATATATGGAAGATGGAGATATCAAAGAAGTGGGCTCACACAAGGAGCTTATAAAAAAAGGCGGCAGATATGCAAAGATGTATCAAAGAGGAGTGGCAGCAGAATAGGAAAAGACGCAACCAAATAAAACATAGCATGGAGCCATCGAAGTAGATGATTAAAGTAGCTGCTTTGATGGCTCCGTTTGTAATTTAGGACTATTGTCTTATAGATAATCGCTATAGCATCTGATATATTCATATAGAAAAATGTGATTGACATATGAG
>CAJOPM010000074.1 GCA_905236225.1 uncultured Eubacterium sp. | reverse complement strand
GATTAATATTGACACAGCGATAAGTGCGCAGGCGGCTTTAAAATTGTGTGATAAAACAAAATATGACATAATATTTATGGATCATATGATGCCCGAGATGGACGGAATCGAAGCCTTTGAGCGGATAAAGAAGATGCCGGATGGGCTTAACAATAATACGCCTGTTATTATACTTACGGCCAATGCCATGCAGGGAGCAAGGGAGGAATATTTAGAAGCGGGATTTAAGGACTTTCTTGCAAAACCTCTTAATCCGAGCGAACTTGAGAACAAGATAAAAGAAAATCTGTCGCCGGATAAGGTAGAAGTGCAAAATACGCAAAAAGAAGATAAAGGCGAAGATATGATGCTGCTTCCCAATATAAGCGATCTCGATACAACGTATGCGCTGGAACATTGCGGAGGAGCACAGGCGCTATTGCAGCTGTTAAGACAATTTGTATCTGTAGCGCCGCTTGATATAAAAGAGCTTTATACTTATTATGAAGCCTTATTGGAAAATCCTGATGATGAGGCTGCGATAGATTCGTATAGAATCAAAGTGCACGCGATGAAGATCTCGGCATCGCTTTGCGGTGCACTGCAGGTTTACGGTATGGCGGCACAATTAGAAAATGCCGCAAGGCAGGGGAACGTAAAAAAAATTGTGGATGTGACGCCGTACTTTAAGGAGTGCTGGGAGGAACTTCATGGCAGCATAAAAGATTATTTCCAAAAAGATGAAACTATAAATGAGGACAAAGAAATGATAGATGAGGCTACGTTAAAGAGCCTTTTGGGTCAGCTTAGTGCGGCTATGGATGCATATGACATAAGCAGCGCTGACGATATCATTTCAAAGCTTGGGGGTTATACGCTGCCTGGGGAACTATCATCAAATTATGATAAGCTATGCAGCGCTGTTGCAAACCTTGATGCGCCAACATGCAAACAGATTTGCGAGGAGACAATAGGGTGAAAAAGAAGCAAAAAGAAGCAGGGTTTTTATTTCTCTTAGATGGGGATTTTACGTTTGTACTAAGGTCAATTGATAATTTTTTAAAGCAGGATGGCAACGAATCTAAGCAACTTGATATCTCTAAATGGGAACAGCATAAAGATATAAAACTTCCTACACTTATTATTACAGAGTATGAAGTTTTACTTAAGTATCCTACCGGCAGAGATGAGCTTTATAATATGTGCATTGAACAGGATGCAAGGCTCGTGATAATAGGAGATAGTGATGGCCTAAAAGAAGTAGAAAAGGTTACTTCAAAGGCTCTTATAGCCGAAGAGATTATAAGACCGGTTAATGCCAAAGAGACCTCGAGTAATCTTGTAGAACTGCTTAATCAAACGCGTCTTATTGCAAAACGCAGAAAGATTTTGGTTGTAGATGATTCGCCGATATTTTTAAGAACAGCAATGGGCTGGCTTGATCCGCATTATAATGTGAGCATATGTCCATCGGCTGCGACTGCTCTTCAAAAGATAGATGCATTTGCACCTGATCTTATTTTGCTTGATTATGAGATGCCGGCGTGCAGCGGAGATAAATTTTTGGAGATGTTAAGAAGCGATGATGATACGAAAGATATTCCGGTTATATTTTTGACATCAAAAAATGATCAGGGAACAGTCTCCAAAGTTTTATCAATGAAGCCTCAGGGCTATATTTTAAAGACACAGACTAAAGATAATATTTTGAAAAATATATCTGATTTTTTTAAATCCGTTACCTAGCAGAGGGAGGCATAATAATGGTTACGGCAATTTATGGGATTTTACTGATTATATCTGTAGGTGTGTTATTATATATGGCAATCAAAACCTACGAAAATATAGATATAAACTATTGGACAATTGTAATACTAATCCCTCTTGTTATACTTGGCTACTATCTTAAGACCATGGCGCAGACTACTCAGGCTGCAATCTATTGTTTTTGCTTTATATACATAGACTCAACGGTGCTCTTGATGGTGGTATTGCTTTGTATGCTTCGCGCAATGGAAGCTAAGACGCCCATTTGGGTGAAAATTGCAGGCTATGGGGCGTGCGTAGTACATTTGGCGATAGTCTGGCTGTGTATAGACAATCAGCTCTATTACAAGTCTATGCGTCTGATTGACACAGGTATGGGAATTGCGACCAAGATGCAGAGCGGACCTTTGAGGCTTTACCACTGGATTTTTATTGCGGCGGTATTAGTCAGTATGGTTATCATATTAGTTGTCGGAGTTATAAAAAAGGGAACTTATTCAAGACGAAGCTTTGCCATCTATAGCATCTTTTTGATAATTGGCATTGCCATGTATATATTAGAGTTCGTAGTAGATCTGGATTTTACTCCTTTGCCGGCAGTTTATGTCGCAGCGGATGTTATGATTTGCATAGAGTATGACAGAGCGCATGCTCACGATATTTCCTGTTTGATATCAGAACAGCAAAAACACAGAAGCCGCAAAGGCTATGCGGCATTTGATTTAAGCGGCAGATATTTAAGCTGCAACGAAAAAACATATGAATTTTTGCCCGAGTTAAAAGAACAAATAGTTGATAAAAAGCTTAAAGAGGACTCTCATTTAGCAGAGATTTTTTATAAGCTTATTAAAGATTACAAAGACAATAAGACGATGTCCTTGATATTTGATGTAGGTGATGTTATCTGCAAATGCGAGATATCTGAATTTGCTATGAGGCAGCGCGGCAGGAAGATGGGATATTTGTTTGATCTTTCAGATGTGACAGAAGAGCAGAAGATGATAGCTGTCATGAAAGACTACAACAAATCTCTTGATGAAGAGGTTACCGCAAAGACGGCGCACATCGAGCATATTCAGGAAAAACTGGTACTCGGACTTGCGAACATGGTGGAAAACAGAGACGATAATACCGGAGGTCACGTTAAAAGAACCAGTGATGTTATCAAAATCCTTGTTGAGCAGATAGAAGAGCTTGGCGTATACAATATCGATCAGCAAAAAGCAACAGATATTATAAAAGCGGCGCCTACTCACGACCTTGGCAAGATAACCATCGAAAATGCAATACTGCTAAAGCCGGGCAAGCTTACGGATGAAGAGTATGCCATTATGAAGACACATTCGACAAAGAGCGGCGAATTTGTGCATATCCTGCTCGAAGACGTAGAGGAGCCTCATTTTGTTGAAGTGGCATATAACGTCGCAAGATATCATCATGAAAGATGGGACGGACGAGGATATCCTGAAGGACTCGTCGGCGAAATGATTCCGGTAGAGGCCAGAATAATGGCGGTAGCAGATGTCTATGATGCTCTGGTTTCCAAACGATGTTATAAAGAATCGCTAAGCTTCGACAAGGCAGCACAGATTATGATAGAAGGAATGGGAACGCAGTTTGATCCCAATATGCTTCCGGTATTTATAGGATGCAGAGAAAGACTTGAACAGTACTATTCGAGCGCAGAGGCAAGATAAGAAAAGGCCCGCATTAGGATATATCATCCGCATGCGGGCTCTTAGTTTGTCATATTGAATTAGAATTTTCCTTTAAGCAGCCTTGCGCCTTCCATAGCAAGAGGAGAACGTACGGATTGTGAGGCATTAAACGTAACAACCGCACTAAGAGATGATGCTTTCATACGCTCCTGTGCAAATACCAGACCGTTGGTGCGCTCATTAAGAGTGGAGCGGTCAATCTGGGCGGGATCACCTAAAAGTACAAGCTTAGAGCCCTGACCGATTCTTGTTACAACCTCAAGCGCCTGCCCGGGTGTAATGTTTTGAGCTTCGTCTAATATATAAAATGTATTAGCTAAACTTCGCCCTCTAAGATAAGCAAGTGCGCTCACTTCTATAGTTCCGGATTCAAACAAATCTTCAATCTGCATTTTTATCTGGCGCGGATCTTCATCCTTGCATTTTGATTTTAAAATGCATTCGATAGAATCGATAAACGGAGCAAGCAGGGGCCCGACCTTGTCCTCTATATCTCCGGGAAGAAATCCAAGGTCCTCGCCCTGAGCCGTAGCTGCGGAGCGGGCAATCATAATTTTTTCGTATTTGCCGTCGTAGACCTGGTCAAGGGCAGCAGCCATGGCAAGCAGCGTCTTACCCGTACCGGCCGGACCGTTTAGGATAACAAGAGGAATATCATCATCAAGCAATGCATGAAGAGAGTATTTCTGCGCAACGTTGCGCCCCTTGATACCGAGAACATTGTCGCTGTCTGTGTTTATTACATAGAATTCGCCCTCTTTTACACGGGTAAGTACAGATGACTGACCGCATTTAAAGGTGACAAATTCATTTTCAAGAAATTCATAATCGCCTGTAAGAGATGAGGTGGGTATGCAGCCGGCCTTATATAAATCCTGAATAAACGATTCATCAGCCGTAAGCTCGCGTACTCCCTGGAAAAGGTAATCTTCAGATACTTCCTGGTTCTTATAGCCCTGAGCTTTGATGCCGATCGCACTGGCTTTAATGCTCATAGATGTATCGTTTGTAACCAAGACAACCGGAGGAGCCTGCTTATTTTGTGATAATGTAACTGCGGTAGATAATATTCTGTTATCTGCCGTAGATAAGCTCCAGCCTTGAGGAAGAACTTTATCGGAAATGCTGTCAAGCTCTATCTTAAAAAGCCCCCCGTTTTTGAGCTTGTAGCCGTTTTCGTAATCACCTTCAAGTTCGCGAAGCGCATTAATCTGTCGGATAGCTTCTCTTGCGCCTGCGGCAGCTTCGCTTGAGCTGCCTTTAAGGTGATCGAGCTCCTCTAAGGTCGTGGCGGTAATAATTACTTCGTTGTCTTCGAAACCATTAATAGCCAGCGGACTGTCGATTAGAATGTTGGTATCTAATATAAAACGCTTTACCATAGTAACTCCTCCTTAGATACGCAGGGTTATTTGAGCATACCTGCAAGACCTATAGCTCCCTTGCCCCCATGACAAGAAATAACGCAGCCGGTCATGACATAAACATGCTTCTTAAAACCCAGCTTGTCTGATAGCTCTGCCATTTTATTAAGAACTTCATTAGGAAGGCCTTTACCGTACATCAGATAGAGGCAATCTTTGTTTAACTCGTATTTATTTGTAAAGTCTTCGAAAAATTTATCGACCCATCTTATAATGCTGCCCCTGTATTTTTTTGTGGCAACCAGTTTGCCGTCTATCATTTCGATAAGAGGCTTTAAATTAAGCACTGTTGCGCCCAAATATGCCGCATTTGACACTCTGCCTCCCGCCTTTAAATATTCGAGAGTATTGGGAATAAAGTGACATACCGCTTTGCCTGCTAAAGACTGCATTTGATTAAACAACCCTGTAAAATCAAAGTCATCAGGAACAAGCAGCTCGTCATTGCCGCACATTTTGCGAATAAGCTCTATGCAAGAAACAATATGAGCCGTACAGCCGCCTGATACCTGCCTGGTATCTATCACGTCGACATCTGTCAATTCTTTAATTGAGGCGATGGCATTTTGGTATGTGGAAGAAGCCAAAGACGAATAAGCAAAATTATAAATATAGCAGTTAGGGTAATCAGACTGCAATTGCTTAAAATAGTTTACGTATTCATCGATATTAACGGCAGAAGTAGATGGAACCTTCTTCGTAGTCTCAAAGTACTCAAATACCTTATCGACAGGAATGCTGCCATCAGCATAGTCGGTATCACCGATAATAACATGCATGGGAATAACCCGTATGTCGAGTGCCTCAGCGAGCTCTTCGGGAACATCCGAGCCGCTCTCTGTCGTAATAATGATTTTGCGCATATATAATCCCCCGTGTGATTTTTATAGTTAAGTTAAGTATATCATATATGTACCCATTTTCCGATACGAAAAAATTAGTAACTAAAAACAGAGCGATATGGTAAAATAATATCAATAGGCACGGTGGATTTGCATAAGTGCAGATGGAGGGCTTTTATGGCTGGCACATCAAGTTTCGAAAAAATTATAGCAAACGATAGGAGCGGCAGGCTTCTTGATATCATGCCGATACGTGAATTTCGTAATCATGCCATGCAGTTATACTGGGAAACAGCCCGGGATAATGAGCATGTATGCATACTATTCTTTGACATTTCCCAATTTGGCAGATTTGGAGCCACTTATGGCTTGGAAAAAGGCAAGATTCTTTTAGATACCATTGCCGATATATTAGCGAAGGTATTTGGAGAACCTGCGATTGCCTATGCTTATGATGACCATTTTGTAGGGGCTACGTTTGCGAGTGAACTTGATGAGAAGATAAAGCGCCTCGAGAATATACTCAGACAAAACGATGCTTACAGGAATCTTGCGCTTAAGGTAGGAATTTATGAGGCCAATCCTGAAAATGACGGCGTTATGGATGCCTGCGACAAGGCGAAGATAGCGGCCGATAATATAGCTCATCCGGCAGCAGGTCTTACCATCAGAAGATATGACAAAGATATAGAGCGCAAGGTTGAGAACTGTAATTATCTGATAAGAGGACTCGATGATTCAATCAAGACCGGAAGGATTACAGCGCTCTTTCAGCCGATAATACGCACGCTGACAGGCAAGGTGTGCGGATTCGAGACAGTTTTAAGATGGGTAGATCCTGTGCTTGGAGTCTTAAGCGCCAAGGGCATAAGGGAGATTTTCGAGCACGAAAGACTGATTCATAAGGTTGATCTTGCATTTATAGAGGATGTTTGCAGACAATATAAAAGGGCGTGCCCTAACAGGCATTACGCAGCGCCGATGGTTGTTAATATATCATATATGGATTTTGAGCTATGTGATATGTATTCTGCTGTAGCTGATATTATTAAGCAGTACGACGTTCCGGCGAGAAATCTTGCAATTGAGATAGACAGATTTGACAGCAGCAAAAACAGAGGATTTTTTAAGAAACAGATTAATGCTCTTCGAAAAGCAGGGCATCCAATTTGGATAGATTGTTTTAATGGAAGTAAAGATGTTGTATCCTTTCCCGTAGATATAAGACCTACAGCAATTAAGCTGGATATGGAAGCTAAGAACAGACTTACGGACAAGAGCAACTATTTTATGACGGCAACCGTTGCATCTGCCAAGGCGATGGGGCTTTCGGTTGTTGCCAAGAATGTCAGTACGCAGCAGCAAAGCGATTTTTTGACGCGCATCGGATGCGATATGATGCAGGGGTATTTGCTCGGCAGTGCCAGCAATTTGGAAGAATCCTACAAAAGATCGGGAATTGGCACTTATAACCTTATGGAGAGCCGCTGCGAAAGAGAATACATGGAAAAGATCGACCTTGATAGCGGCAGCGGTGCATTTTTTAAGGAATTTGCAAAGTATGCGCTTTCAGGAGAGAGCAATATGCAGTTTGAGCTTCCGGCTGCAGTAATTGAATTTGATGGCAAGAAGGTGCGCCACGTATTCACCAACTACCCATACAGAAGTTTTTTCGATATTAATGTAGATTCAGATATTGCCTATATAGAAGATAAGATTAACAGCAATGAAGCCGGAGATATGGGTAAGATTGGCGCTACAATGAAAGAGCTTCACAAAAACGGCGATAGCGGCAGTATCAAAGTAGAGATTAAGGGACACATAAGACGGCTTAATCTGACGCTTTTATCATCCAGTGATGATTTGAGAGCTTACTATTTGCAGATAGACCTTTATGATACGGAGACTGAGAAAAAATACCTGAAAGATGATGCATATTTTGAAATATCAGCAGATGATAATTCAAATTTGTCCGGGGAAGATTTAAGAAGTCTCTATGACAGGGTTCCCACAATAGATGGATTTAACCTGCTAAGAGACATACCATATCCGTTTGGAGTCTATTCGGTAACAAGAGGATCGGACAGAGAGATTATAGTCAGGTGCAAATTTGCAAATGAAGCATATCTTGATATGCTGAAAATTCAGGTTGATAAGCTCTTTGATACGGATGGTGATATTGTAAGCTACGGAGGCAAATATACCTGGGAGCAGATTGCACGAAAGGCAGGTACGCAAGGCGAGCAGGTCGTGCAGACTTTCTATAGCAAGCGCGTCAATCATTGGCTTAAATGCTATGCATCTCCTGTATCTTGTGAAGGTGATTTTATCTGCATTTATGAGATATATGACAAAGAAAAAAACAGCATGGACAAGATGTATTCCGAAAGCGAAAATCGCCAGCAGCTTATGGAATTTGTCAAGCTAATGCGTGAAAATGATGACTTTAACTATAAAATGAATATCGCAGCCCAGAGGCTTTGCGAGATTACAGGTTCATCAAGAGCTTTTATTTCATTTGCAGAAGGCAGAGTTATTAATATGAGATATGAGTACTGCACAGGTGGACTTGAGTCCGTTCTTGGCAAAGATGAGGAGCATGATGCGGATTTGCAGTTTTCAAGATGGGAGCCGTATACAGACAGTGATGGTATAGTTGAGATATTAAATACCAGGGTATACAAAGACAAGTATCCGGTAGACTATCTGGAGTTTGAAAGACTAGGCGCAAAGAGACTTATGTGCTCGATGCTTTATAGCGACGGTCTTACTATAGGGTTTATAGCTCTGCAGGACTATGACGTTAAAAAGGTAGACAAATGCCGCAGCCTGTTGCCTAATATAGCATATCTTATATCAGCAGAGGTCACTATGCAGCAGCTTCTTAATAAGATGGAGAAAATGAGCAGGCATGATGCGCTGACTAATCTTCTTAACAGACATGCTCTTGGAGAAAACAGAGCCCTCATATCCAGAAAAAGATGCCCTGTAGGTGTAGTATGTGCTGATATCAACGGCCTTAAGATTATGAATGATACGAAAGGTCATCAGTATGGCGATACAATTATAGAAAGAGCGGCTTCTATTCTTGTAAATAATTTTGGGGAAGAACACTGTTACAGAACAGGCGGGGATGAATTTATAGTTGCGGTGCCGGAAGTTAGTGAAGCTGCATTTAACGAGATGTACGACAACTACGAAAAGCAGATGGCAAAGGTAGAAGATTTTTCAATGTCATCAGGTACTATATGGAGCAACGGCTTTATGAGCATAGATGAGCAGATTAAAGAATGTGATGCTCTCTTATATGAAGATAAAAGAGCTTTTTATCAGAAAAAAGAAATTGACAGGCGGCGCAGATAGTGCCGCCTGTCTTTCTTTTATACATGCGCAAGATCTACTTGCTGCATAAGGCCTACCTGACCGTTTTCGTGCAGGTATACGCCGCTTGATCTTATTATGCCGTTAGTGATATTGTTTGCGTCTTTGACGGTAAAATCAGTAGCAGCATTTTGCAGACACAAAGCACCTATGTCTTTGTCCTTTAGTGTGTAAAGCTGCATATTGCCATCGGCATCGGGGGCATAGATTTTAAGTTTTGAATAGATAGAATCTGCCTCATCTATCCACCCGTTGTTATCCTCGTCATATGAGGCAAGATCCATAAAACCATTGCCTGATTGCGCGCCGAAGAGCTCGCTGCCATCATCTATAATACCGTTTTCGTTTTTATCAAGAGCTAAAAATCCATTTCCGTAAGCGATATTTTGAAGTTCATCTTTTTGCCCGTCGCAATCTATGTCGAAATAAAATGTCTGATCGGATATGACATCGGGGCAGTTATCCAGGTTAAGTACCAAAGGATCTGATAGAAAACGCTGCGAAATAGCCACGGTATCATACTGCATGCTAAAGCTTCTGGACATATTGAGATTTAAGTTAAACTCTATGCTCTTTCCATCGCTCGTTTGAACATATCCGGTAGCGTTAAATGAAGTGCTCTGCGTCTCCTCATAGCTGTAAGAACTTTGCACGGTTTCATAGTAGCTTGCGGAATTTGAAAGGTAGTTATTGGCATAGTCGAGTAAATTATCGGCCTGCGTAGACATCCCCATGTTCTTAAAAATAATTATGCGCATGATGTAGCACAGTATAGCATACTGACTTTTTGTATTGTAATCTGAAAGCTCTGCTCCCTGTACCTTTTGCACATTAGAAGCCTTATCACTGCTTTTTGATAAGTCGCTATCAGACTCAAGCAAACCATCTTTGGTATAGTTACTTACTAAATCTTTGAACATAAGATTAGATGTTCCTATGATAGAAGATGGTCTCATAGTCACATTTCTGTTATACGATCTGCTCTCGCTTATGGCATAGCGATTAGATGATGTCATAGTGACATCACTTTTTGAAATATACATAATCTTCCTCCAATCTGCCGGTAAATATTGCCGCATAGCTTCCATGCCGCTTCCATGCCGCGGCAGCCGGAGTAAATAAAAAGAGGGCTTTTCGGTAAAATCCTTTATCCGAAAACCCGTCCATGGTTATTAACATAAGCTTATGTAAATAATATATCGGCAGCTGTATGAGAAAAAATTAGTCTGTTTACATAAGCAGTTTGACTATACGGGGCATATTCAATTAAGATGTAGAAGTTATGGTATAATAGCGTAAAGAAAGCCAAAAGGAGTGAAAGACGGATTATGAAAGGTATTATTCTTGCGGGCGGTACGGGCAGCAGGCTCTATCCAATAACCAGAGCAATATCTAAGCAGCTTGTTCCGGTTTATGACAAGCCTATGATATATTATCCTCTCTCTACATTGATGCTGGCAGGTATCAGAGAGGTTCTTATTATTTCTACGCCTCATCATCTTGCGGAATTTGAGAATCTTTTGGGAAGCGGGGATGATATCGGAATGAAATTTTCCTACGCTGTGCAGGATGAGCCGAGAGGATTGGCGGATGCATTTATAGTGGGCGAAGAATTTATAGGCGATCAGAATGTTGCGCTGGTGCTTGGTGATAATATATTTTATGGAGCTACATTTTCAGGGCTTTTATCATCTGCCGCATCTGTGGTGGAAAAAGACGCAGGAGCCGTGATATTCGGCTACTACGTTAAGGATCCGACTCAGTACGGCGTAGTTGAGTTTGATAAAAATAAACGGGTGATTTCCATAGAAGAAAAACCGCAGCGCCCTAAGTCCAATTATGCAGTTCCGGGGCTTTACTTCTATGACAATGAGGTTGTATCTATCGCAAAGTCGATTAAGCCTTCAAAAAGAGGTGAGCTCGAGATTACCTCGGTTAATAACGAGTATTTAAGACGCGGCAAGCTGCATGTAGAGACGTTTGCGAGAGGATTTGCATGGCTTGATACAGGTAACTGCGATTCGCTTCTTAGCGCATCGGATTTTGTAAGCGCCATTCAAAAGCGTCAGGGATTATATATTGCGTGCATAGAAGAGATTGCTTATAATCAGGGATTTATCGACAAAGAACAGCTGATATCCTTAGCCAAACCGCTTCTTAAGACACAATACGGAGATTATCTGATGCAAGTGGCGAGGGGAGAATAATGGGGAAAATACAAGTATATGATAACTGCGGCGGCATAGAAGGACTAAAGCTTATTGAACCTGCTGTTTTTAAAGATGAACGCGGTTATTTTATGGAAACTTACAATTACAATGATTTTAAAGAGGCAAAAATAGGCTGCGTTTTTGTGCAGGATAATCAGTCATCATCCGTAAAAGGAGTTCTAAGAGGCCTGCATTATCAGATTAAATATCCGCAGGAAAAGCTGGTACGGGTAATAAATGGAGAAGTATTTGACGTAGCGGTGGATATCAGGGAAGGCTCTTCTACTTACGGTAAGTGGTATGGCACATATCTTTCCGCTGAAAATAAAAAACAGCTTTTTATACCGAAAAATTTTGCTCATGGTTTTATTGTGCTTTCTGACTATGCTGAATTTTCGTACAAGGTTGCAGATTTTTATCATCCGAATGATGAGGGAGGAATAGCCTGGGACGATCCTTTGATAGGGATTAAGTGGCCGATGCCCGATGGAATGAAAAAAGAGGATTTGATATTATCTGACAAAGACAGACATTGGAGTGGATTGCCATGAAGTTATATAAGCTGGTTCTATTAGATGATGAGAAGAATGTATCAAGAGGAATTCAAAAAGTTTTTGACTTGCCAAAGATGGGGTTTGAAATAGCGGCTATTTACGAAGAGCCATTAAAGCTTTTAGAAGATATAGAATCAATCAATCCCGATTTGGTGATTACGGATATCAAGATGCCCAAGATGAACGGCATCGAGTTTTCCAAAGCGGCTAAGAGCAAGCTCCCTAACCTTGAAATCGTAATTTTTTCGGGATATTCGGATTTTGAGTTTGCCAAGGAAGCAATGAAGATAGGAATATCCGATTACATCTTAAAACCTGTTAAGAAAAAGGATTTTACGGCGATGATTGATAAGATGTACAAAAAAATCGCCGACAAAAATAAAGAAAACGAGTATTATGCTTACCTTGAAGATTTTGCCAAAGACAAAAACGAAGAGCTTAAGAACCGCTCGTTTTTAAATTTGGTTGAAAGTAAAGACAGGCTTGATGCCGATATAAATATTTTATGCGAGCAGCTTGGCAGCGAAGTGGAAAGAGGATCGTTTGCACTGGCAAGAATTGAACTTGTATCTATTCCCTCAGACAAGGATTTTGCATTTGTCGTAGATAGCATTAAGAATGATATATGCACAAGTCTTCCTGAATCGATTAAGGTATTTACATTTGAAAATGATGAGAGTATCTTCTTTTATTTGGGAGCTGTTACGCAAGCAACGCAAAAAGAAGCCAGGAATTTTCTTATGGATTTTTGCTACAATGCAAAAAAGAGAGGCTGTGAGCTGATTCCCGGAATCAGCGAGATACATGCCGGACTTGGCAGTCTCTTTGAAGCAAATACGCAGTGTAACAATCAGATATTTATAGCTGAAGCTAAGCTTCATAACACCGGAGTGATGAGTAAGGAAAATATCGAACTGCCCTACAGCAAGATGGAAGATCTCTTTAGAGCTATAGAGATAGGCTCATCTGAGAATATCACAAAAGCGCTCGATCAGATATATAGCGAAGACAGCAAGATGAGCAGCGTTTCAATGGATTTTTATGCAAGTATTACATATATGATATTGCTTAGAATGTTCCTTATGCAAAATAAATACGAACCGGATGAGTATTTTATTTTGCGCGGCGAGCTTGACTTAAAGAAGATAAGAGATGAATATAAATCTCTTAAGGAAAACCGCAAGATGATTGAAGAAAGAGCTTTTATGATGGCTAATCTTATAGCCAACAAAGAAAGCGGATTATCTTCACATGCGCTTGTAAAAGCTCTCGATTATATAGCCGAACATTATATGGATAATCTCTCGCAGCAGGATGTTGCGCAGCAATGTGCGATCAGCAAGAATTATCTGTGCAGCCTGTTTAGAAAAGAGATGGGCGTAACATTTACGCATTACGTCACCGGAGTTAGAATATCAAAAGCAAAAAAGATGCTTACGGATACCAATATGAAAGTAAGCGAAATATCAAAAGCCGTAGGCTTTAACGATTATGCATACTTTTCAAAAATATTTAAAGAAAACACAGGAGAAACTCTATCAGGATACAGAAAAAAAGAAAAAGTATAAATGGCAGCGCCTGCGCATATTGCGAGGCGCTGCTTAATCGTTGGTAAATTTAAGCGGAAGCGTAAGGTGGCATATTGTACGGTTATCTTTTACGGTGTAGGTAAGACCAAAGGAGTTGCCGCACAATATTTTGATGCGTCTGTTAATGTTTCTGACGCCGTAGCCCTCGCCTTCAAATGAGACTATGCTAAAGTTCTTATCGGAGTTAAAATCTGTAAGAGCCTTCATTTTATCAAGATCTATATCACATCCGCCATTGATTATCTCTATGGATATAATCCACGAAATGGAAGTGTTTACTTCTATTATGCCGCCGCCATCTTCGCTCGAAGCATGTTTAAGTGCGTTTTCAACAAGAGGCTGCAATATAAATTTGGGCACATATATACCTTTGATATCAGAAGGCGTATTAAAGATATAGTTTAGCTTATCTTCATAACGTATTTTTTGAAGCGTAAGATAACTTTCGACATAGTTAAGCTCATGCGAAAGCTCTATATAAGAGCTTGAGTCTTTGGTAAGAGAGAGCCGAAACAGATCGGAAAGCGCAGTTACCATCTCGCTTATCTGATCTTGATCGTTTTCAAGCGCAACCCAGTTGATAGAATCAAGAGTATTATACAAAAAATGAGGGTTGATCTGACTTTGCAAAAGGGCTAATTGAGCATCCTTTTTTTCCAGATCTGTGATGTATACTTCATTAATAAGAGAGTTGATACGCTCTTTCATCTCTTCAAAGGATCTAAAAATTTGACCGATTTCATCGCTTCTTAAGTCATATTTTGATATATCGGGCAAATCCATATCGGTTTCGTCATCTTTGTTGCCCTGATATGAGTCCATTACCCTTGAGAGTGCGATTATAGGTCTTGCGATATTTGCCGAATTCGTGCGAGACAAGAAGAAAAGCACCAGAATAAAGACAAGTATGATAAAGAGCGTCTCTAATCTGATAATCTTAAGGGAGTCATTAACTTCTTCATAAGGAGTTATCATGACGCAGTCCATATTAGAAGCTTCTAAATGGATTTTCGAATAGACGTATCTGTAACCCGCATAATAAATAAGACCGCTGTTTTCATCAGCAGAGCTTAGGATATCCGAATAGTCATGCCCGGTGCTGTTTGTTGCAAGAAAGTTACCTGATTCATCAAAAAGCATAATGTTTGTAGTATTTCCGATATCGCAGCTTTCCCATATTTGATTGATATAGTCGCCATCAAGGTATATGATCTCATAACCGAGTTTGGTCTTATAATCGGTAAGGCTGTAGATAGGGCGCGCAAGAACAATATTGTTTTCATCCTGAGCGGTTCCGTTTGATAGTTCATTAAGACCTAATGGCGCATCTGCCATAGCGTACCATCCGTATGCATTGGTACCCGAAGTCATAGAGTTAAACCACCATTTTTTTTCTATATCAGAAAATGAAGACTGATATGAAAATGTTTTAGCCGATGAAAACACGGTATGATCGACGCTTGTTAATATAATGCTCTTTATATATTCCCTTTCCGAAATAAAGTTATTGATATAATATGCTGCCTGAGTCTCGTCCGGGTATCTTTCGCCGGAGAGAGCATCAGTTAGCAAAGATTGTACCTCTGAATTGTATAAAATCTCGTGAGAGATATTTTTGGTATCGTCTATTATATTGCCAAGCTGATTGGATATAGATTCAACCGAAGACTCCTGATTGGATACTATGGATCTGTCAACATTTAATCTGAGCAAAAAGAAAAAGCCTATAGCAATTACAATTATTACAGGAAGAGCAATATAAAGAAAAGAAAATTGCAATCTTCGCTGAAAAGATGCATTTTCTCTTAGATTTGGTGATTTTGCTTTACTTTCTTTTTTGCTGAACATATAAAACTCCAAAGTATATCTCAGACGGAGATTGCGACGGAATGCTTAGCATTCCTAGTCCTTTAGGGAACCCCGCCTGAGACAAGTTTCTCTCCTCCGCCTATGCTTTGCTTAGAGGCGGGGGGGCATCTCGTCTGAGATATAGTTTTGCTATCAGTGTTTGTGCATATTATGATACAATACCAAAAGAAAAATGGCAATCGGAGGCGGACTATGAGAAAGGTTAATATAGCTGCGATTATACTCTTTGCAGCGATGATAGGAATATTATCATCATGCGCATCTGGTGATAAACAACAGGATATATCGGATAATACAGCTGATGCTGATGATAAAGGGGTATCACTTGAAATATGGACGTTTTTAGATTACAACGTGCCGGGTGATTATTACGCGACAATCTGGGAAGATCTTGCGGATGAATATGGCTATGATATTACGCTGAAGACATACTCTAAGCAGGAAATTCAAGATAAACTTAATATTGCGGTGGCGAGCAAGGAACTGCCCGATATTTTTACTGTTTACGGCGGAGAATATCCCGATCAGCTCTTTGAGGCGCAGGCTTGCATACCCGTGCAGTCATATGTAGAGGGGTCGGATGCGCTTTTTAAGGATACTTATCTTGTGCCCTACAAGGATGGTAATAACTATATAATACCGTGCTTTCCCGAAGCATATGCGGTGCTTTATGAAAATACCGACATTATGAAAGAGATAGGCATTAAGCAGCCCGAAACATGGGAAGATTTGCAAGCTGCAGCAAAAAAAATCATATCCTATAACAAAAAACATAATACATCTTATACGCCGATTCAGCTGGCGGAAAAAGATGCCTGGATCGGAGAACTCTTTTATTGTGCTGCGGTAAATGCACTCGATCCTTATGCATTGGATGGTATTTATGATAATACAAATTCAATAAGCGATAATACATTTAAAGAAGCTGCCAAAAATATAGAAAAGCTTGTAGATATGGGGGCGTTTGGAGAGAATTATATGGATATCGGAGAGGAAGAGGCTCTTGAGAAATTCATATCAAACGAGGCCGTCTTTTTGCCGCATCAATCGACAATAGTATATTATCTTATGGACAATATGCAGGATGGGACTCTTGATATGATGGCATATCCTACTGCAAACGAAGAATATAAAGATGACTATTACAAGTATCAGCTGGCGGTAAATTACACTCTAAAACCCGGACTGTGTATAAGCGCTTACAGCAGTTTTCAGCAAGAGGCGGCGCAAATAAGCATAGAATACGCAAAGAGGGTAAATAAAATTAGCGTTGAAGAGTATGGTTATATAGATATTACCAGAAAGAATCTGATTTCACCTGCTGTGCTGCCCGATCCCGTGCTTAGCCTAAAGACCATGCTTTTTAATTCAAAACATGAGGCGCCTGATTTGTATGCCCTTCTTCAATATACGCAAGGCTCCACGTGGCTTAATATCACCAAAAAGCTCTATGCTACCGAATATGATGCCGACCGGTTTATAGATGCAGCGGATGATATAAGATAAAACACCCTGCAAGAACATATGGTTACTGTTTGGTAACTAGAAAAAATTAAGAAAACATAGGACGAAAATATGAAAATCGCCATATGTTTTCTTTTTTTGTTGAAACAAATAGTGGATATGCTAAAATAAACTCATCTTCATAGAAGAACATTGTGCATTTTGCTGTATACACTGTGACAAAGCAAATACAATGCTTCGGCAATCAGTACAATGCAATAAGCACGATGGAAACGTACACTTTTTCTATAAGGGGGAAAAAACATGAAAAAGAAACTTGCAAGACTTGCAGCACTTTGTGCGGCCGGTGTTATGGTATTCGGCCTTGCAGCATGCGGTGGCAACTCATCTGATTCGGCAACATCAGATGGTGGCACACAAGCCGGTGGTGACAATGTAGTCACAGTAGGATTTGTTTATCCTAAGACCGGAGCTTTAGCAGCATTCGGAGCTAACTGTGAAGAGTTCACAGATTATGCGGTAGAGTGTGCTAATGCACAAGGCATCACAATCGACGGCCAGGCAGCTACTATCCAGGTAGTATACGCTGACTCAGAGTCAGATGCAACGAAAGCATCTGAAGCTGCAAACAACCTGATCAACAAGGGCATCGACCTTATGATGACATCTAAGACTGCAGATACTACAGTTCCTGTAGCAGCAGCATGCGAGCGTGCCGGAATCGTTTGCCTTTCAGTTGACACACCTGATGAAGCTTGGGCAACATCAGACTACAAGTATTCATTCCATGCAGGTTTCAACACCGAGAACGAGCTTAGCTCATTCAAGGATGCTTGGGACATGGCAGGAACAAACCAGAAAGTAGCAGTTATGCATGCTACAGATACTGAAGGTCAGACAATGATCAATGCTTTCTCAGATTTTGCTGAAGCTAACGGCTATACAGCATACGATCCGGGAGCATATACATCAGGCGCTACAGATTATTCATCAATCATCAATAACATCAAGAACGAAGGTTGTGATGTAATCGCCGGCGTTATGCTTACATCTGACTATGGTACTTTCTACAAACAGCTTGCATCTTCAGGATATTCACCGAAGGTAATCACAGTAGCTAAGGCTACATTGTTTGCAGAAGACGTTGCTTCAGTTGGATCAGACGGACTTGCTAACGGACTTTGCCATGAGACATGGTGGACAGCAGATTATCCATATGTATCTTCAATCGACGGAGCTTCATGCGCAGACATCGGAGCTAAGTGGATGGAGATGACAGGTGATTCTTATGCACCTGCAACATGCGGATACAACTACGCAAACGTTGAGATCGTTGCAGCAGTACTTAATGCAGCAGGAACACTTGATACAGACGCACTTGTAGAGGCAGCTACAAACCTTAACCTTGATACTGTTATCGGTACCGTAGCATACAATGAGCAGCATTACTCAGTACAGCCTCTTACAACAGGTCAGTGGATTTATGACAAGGATTCAGATAGCTGGACAAACGAAATCGTTGCTAAT
>CAJOPM010000073.1 GCA_905236225.1 uncultured Eubacterium sp. | reverse complement strand
ATTGTTATCATCTTTACTAAGCAGTACAAGGCACGCTCCGGCCGCGCTGGTCGTTCCGGTCTTGCCTCCGATAACTGTAATTCCCTCAGGTTGTGAAACTGTACCGTTTAAATACCAGTTAGTACTGTTCCATATAACGTTTACGGTTTGATTTGATGAATTTTTGTAACTGGCATTATAGGAAGAACTCGATATAATTTTATAAAATTCTTCATTTTGAAGAGCTTTATTGAAAATTAAATACATATCATATACTGTTGTATAGTGGTTGTCGTCATGAAGACCATGCGGATTTACAAAATGTGAATGGGTAGCGCCTATTAGCCTGGCTTCTTTATTCATCAAATTTGCAAATTCATCAATAGATCCTGAAATGTACTCAGCGATTACACTTGCTGCATCATTGCCGCTTGCCATCATCAGACCGTATAAAAGGTCCGTTAGGGTCAAAGTATCTCCAACTCTTAAGCCGCAAACCGAGGAATCTGATGTTATTGAGCTTAATGCACTGGATGAAACGGTTATTTTATCAGTTAAATTACCGTATTTAATAGCAATATATGCTGTAAGTATTTTGGTAGTACTTGCAGGATATCGTTTAGAATAAATATCTTGCGCATAGCATACTTCATTATCTGATAACGAGAACATTACTGCAGATTCACCTAATGAGCTGTTTATTCTATCTGTACCTGTATCACTATTATCAGCTACACATAAATCAGACGAGAAAAAATCCGTGGAAGTAAGTGATGCAGTTAGATTGTAATCACATGCTGAAGTAAATATATCGTATTTATTTGAAATATTATTGTCAGTAATAGAGCATCCGGTACAAGCAAAAATTAGTAAAATCGATGCTATAAGAACAATTATTTTTTTTAATAATCTTTTATTTGTACATTTCACGCCAATCTAAATCTCCTCTGTCTAAAGAATGAATAAGGAGCTCAGCTGTAGCCAAATTAGTGGCCAGCGGAATATTATGAGAATCACACAATCGAACAATATTATTAACATCCGGCTCATGTGCTTTCGGTGTTAGCGGATCTCTTAAAAATATAACAAGATCCATATTATTGTTTTCAATTTCTGCGCAAAGCTGCTGTGCTCCGCCTAAATGTCCTGTAAGAAACTTATGAACAGTAAGGTTTGCAACCTCTTCGATGAGTTGTCCTGTTGTCCCTGTTCCATATAATGTATGTTTATTCAAAATACCACGATATGCTATGCAAAAATTTTGCATAAGTTTTTTCTTTGAATCATGCGCAACTAATCCAACGTTCATAATGCCTCCTAACCCTAGAATCTATTATCGATATAGCCTTGGTTGAAGCCCGACATTTAAAACAATTCCAATTCCAATATACAAAGAAACCAGTGAAGTCAACCCATAGCTTACAAATGGCAGTGTAACACCAGTATTAGGAATAAGAAATGTAGCTACAGATATATTAATAAATGCCTGAAAGCCTATCCAAGCTGCAACTCCTACACAAATAAGTTTACCGGCTAAATCTTTTGCTTTCCTAGCTAAAATGATACACTCAAAAACAATTAAAAACAATAGCGCAATTATTACTATACATCCTACAAAGCCAAGCTCTTCTCCTGCAATTGCAAATATAAAGTCAGTTTGAGGTTCGCTAATAAAATTTCCGTTTTTTACGGAATCTATAGCATCATTATTAAGTCCCTTTCCAAATATTTGTCCTGATCCTATTGCCATAACAGAATTTTGCTGCTGATAAACCAAATCAGGGTAGCTGTCAGGATCAAGCCAGGCTTTAATACGTTTTATCTGATATCCTTGAAGAAAACCAATAGATACATCGCTCATTATAAGCCACAAAAATATTAAAGCAGCAGGCACAAACACGCCTAATACTCCTAAAACAATCTTGTAACTAAGCCCCGAAACAAACATAAGCGAAATAAAAATCATAAAAATTACAATTGATGTTGATAAGTCAGGCTGTATTAATACTAATGCCAGTGGAATTCCAAGCAATATCAATGATGTAATTATTCCTCTAAGAGTACTTATTTTTTCGTATATTTTTACAAATGTAGTTGCAAAAAACAATATAAGTATTATTTTTGTAAGCTCAGTAGGCTGGAATCTAAATCCACCGATAGATATCCAACGCGTAGCTCCGCCGGTACTGTAACCTATTAGTCTTACAAGCAATAATAGGACAATATTAATAAAATACAATATTGTAGAATATTTTATGAGTAGATTATAGTCAAACAGCGAAGCAACAACCATTACGACTAATCCTAAAACTAATCCTACAATCTGTTTACTTTGCACAGATGGTTGTGCGCTTCCCACCAAAAGTATACCTATAATAGAAAGTGCAACAACAAAAAATATTAATCTAAAATCATAATCTTTAATTTTGTAATGTTTTAAAAAAGCTAACATTTATAAAGCCTTTCAAGTATTAATTTAATCTGCAACAGCATCTGATGT